>JAAEOI010000401.1 GCA_024244665.1 Bacteroidota bacterium
AAACTTAACAAACAGGATAAACACGGCTACAAGATAACAGGACACCCAAATGCATCAAAACCAAAGAACTATACCGCTGATTATCTTTGTATTAAAAAGTCACATCGAAAGGGGTGACGAAAACAAGTGAAGAAAGCCGGGGAGTTCTGGCAGCACCAGCTATTTCCACACCCATTGCAATTCGTTTGATGCCCTCCTCACTGGCCAGGGAAACAACATCAACGCCAGGTACCGGATTCTTCTTTTACCGGACCCTCCTCTGTAACAGCGCCTCCAAGCCACCAATACCTTAGAGACGGCTGATACTCAACCGGTAACTCAGAAGAAGTAAATTGCTTTTGAATTGATAAAATCGATTGATTCTGAATGGTCTGAAACCTACAAACCATTGTATTTAATATAACCGAAGAAAAAAAAATTAATAATACAAGGTCCTTTCCCTTTCATGAGATTATGAGCCCTCAAGGATCTCCCGCAGCATATCTTTTTCTTTCGAAAGGGCCATGCGCTTGACAAACTGATAATCTTCGATACTCATACTGTCAAACCACTCTTCCCAGAGCTCGATAACACGGTCCCATTCCAAATCCTTATCTCGTGGAGCAGCCTCGATAAGTATAATTTTTAAATCGGGATAGTCTTCTTTTACGGTCTGTAGTTTTGACAGGTCTTTTCCCACAATGGGGTATCCGTCGGTTAATAAAAACAGAAAGTTCTGAGTCAGGGTATCACTTACATAATCAACTTTCAGATCTTCATAAAAATATCGCCAGATATCGGCACCGTAAAAATCTTTTGGATTATCGCTGAATACTGCCTGATCATATAGCTTGTCAAGATTATCGGAAAAAATTGAGCGTCGCTCATCTTCTGTTTTCCTGCGTAATACACCTGGTATATTTTCAATATTGATGTATAAGCTGTCTTCATATACTTCACTTTTAAGATCAGCACCACGCTGGGGAGCAATAACGACCCTGATTTCATCACGCGAACGCAGGTACAGTTGCGACCTGACTCGCTCTTCGAAAATCGTATATATATGTTTAATCAGTTCTTTATCGCGCTCAGGCTGGTTGTCCTGGACAATCAGGCGATCAGAAAGGTCAAGCAGGATTATACAATTATGTTTGACAGCAGTGGAAACTTCTTTTTCCTCCTGAGGCGGCATGCATGATGCAAGAAGCAGCATCACTATGATAACCGGGATATTTTTATTAAGCTGTTTCATTTTTCTAAGATGTGTTTGTTTGGCCAGGTGAATATTAGCTTCGACGTTTGACAACTTTTACCGTGCCTGATTTAATGGCATGTTTTTCCTCAAATTCCTTTTTAATATTCATGCATTTAACCTTTACCTCTTTCAGGTTTTGCGGCGAGAGGTAGGAGATCCATCCAGTGGTAAACTGGTCAATGTAGGATTTCAAATTACCCAGAATCACTGATCCTATGTCCTCACGAAGGTTGGCAATATCGAATCTGATCGGCTCTTCCGGCACAAGTTTATTCTGAAAGTCTTTGATGTCATTCCGGAGATGTTTGATGATCTTCTTGAGGTTTATTGTAACAAGACGTTTTGACCATTCACGAAACATTGAATCAAGAAGAATACTCCACAGTACGTAAACAATAAATCCGAGGAAGAGAATCATATAAAATGCAGGATTCGCAGCCCATGATTTTGTTGCAATACCCATTAATTCTTTGGCATATTCTGTATTGTTGTGAATCAGCAGCGCAAGCAGGAAATCGACAAAGAATGTAATGGTAATCAACCCACCCAGAAATACAAATTTATACTTATGTCTCAACTCAAGAATGACGTGAAATGCCCAACCGAAAGCATAAAACACAAAAGGTACCAGGAAAAGGAGGAAATTATACTGTAACGCTTCAGCCAATTCAGCAGGTTTTGGCATTATGCTGCCGGTTCCCATACCAGCGGCCAGGCGTTCTGCAATCCCTTCAAAATCGGTATACAAGGCCTTGTATGCTGCAGATACGTAAAAGAAGAATAAATAGCCTGTTAGCATAAGAAGGATAAACAGGCTTATACTAAACTTAAATGGAGAGAAAGTCTCCCTCTTCATTGCTTCCGGATCTTTTTCATATTTTTTATGAATGTCCAGTAACTCTTCCCGCCGTACATCAATTTTGTCCTGTTTTACCTTGATTTGGGTGTTAGTTTCCTCGTTCTGCCTGCTTGCTTCTTCAAGTTTTGCTTCAAGTTTTTTCAACTTGTTGCGTTTTTCAGGTTTTTCATCATCATTCAGGCCACTAGATTTTTCATCAAGCAGGTCACCATTTAATATCATATTGAGGTAGGAGGTATAAATCTCCGGATCGCCCTTCACATTGCCGGACTTTTCATATCCGAATTCCTGCAGATTGACATACTCAACATGGTGAATGGCTTTTTCTGCTTTAGATGAAGCAGAAGATTTGGATTTTTCCATGGGATTCGTGTTGATTTATAATCAAAAAATTTGAGTAGTTATACGTATTAACGAAGCAGAAGGTTCATTTATTTACAAATGGATGCTTCAAACAGCATTTTATTTTAATGTAGAGGGAGTTAGATCATTCATATCTGGCTTCTTTTTTTTATAGGATGTTCAAATGTTCACTTGTGTATCTTGGAATTGTAAAATGGAATTCAGTCCCGGAACCTTCCTCGGTTTTGCACCAGATTCCACCACCGTTTTTATCAACAAATTCCTTACATAGAACCAATCCTAAGCCCGTTCCGGATTCACCTTCTGTTCCCAAAGACTTATATTTTTCATCAATGCGAAATAGTTTCTTTACATCCCCGGCTGGTATACCAACACCATGGTCACACACAATAACTTCAAATAATTTTCTCTTCTGAAGAATCTTCACTTCCACGCCTCCTCCCTTATTGCTGAATTTAACGGTATTCAAATAACAACTTCATAGCAATACGTTTTAATCTCTAATAAATATTTGTTCTCAACTAACTATTTGATAAATTTTAAGTCTCATTAACAATAATTTGTTAGAATATTAACCTAATATACTATAGTTATGATACAGTGGGTAAAAAACAATGATGCAATCGGGACCGTAAACCGGGGTGTTCCATGCGAGTCAGGTCTATGCACACTTTGTGATTCAGCATGCAAAGGGAAATGTGAAACATGGCTTTCCTCCCTACAAGGCAGAAAACTTCTCTATCCCCGGAATTTCGGACGGACTACTTCAGGATCATGGCTCGTTTCAGCAGTTGGAGTGGGTTATCATTCCTTGAGAATTCAGGGTTATGCTTATGGAGCAAAAGGCATTGAGGCACCCCTTTCGAGAAATGCGGATGACTGTCTGTTTACCAATGCGAATGTTTCTACAACATTTGGTAAAAAGGAAAAAACAAAATGCCGGGTACCTATAATGACTGGGGCATTGGGGTCCACATTTATTGCCAAGAATTACTGGGAGTCATTTGCAGTAGGTTCTGCACTGAGCGGTATTCCGATAGTGGTAGGAGAGAATGTTGTGGGAGTTGATAAAACTTCAATTCTCAAGAATGGTAAGATTGAAAAAGCGCCGGAACTGGACCGCAGGATTGATACATTCTTCAGATATTATGATGGACATGGTGCCATGATTGTGCAGATGAACGTAGAAGATACCAGAAACGGGGTTGCGGAATATATCATAGAAAAATATGGTAATAAAGTGATTATGGAGTTGAAGTGGGGACAGGGAGCCAAAAATATTGGAGGAGAGATCCAGGTCACAAGTTTAGAGTATGCGAAATTTCTGAAAGACCGCGGATACCTTGTGGATCCTGATCCATATAATCCCATTGTGGAAGCGGCATTTGAAGCAAGGGCCATCAGTTCGTTTGCGCGACATAGCCGACTTGGAGGCACTGATTTATCCTCAGCTGATGAGGTAAGGGAATCCTTTATGACAAGTGTGGCTTACCTCAGGAAGCTGGGTTTTTCCAGGATAACACTGAAGACAGGTGCTTATGGTATGGAAGCACTGGCCATGGCCATCCGGTATGCAGCAGATGCTGAACTGGACCTGCTGACCATTGACGGGTCGGGAGGCGGTACGGGCATGAGCCCATGGAATATGATGCAGCACTGGGGGGTTCCTTCAATAGCCTTACATTCAAAAGCATACGAATATTGCAAGATCCTGGAAGAGAAAGGCATTAGCGTTCCGGATATCTCCTTTGCTGGTGGATTTGCACGGGAGGATCACCTTTACAAAGCCATTGCACTCGGGGCTCCATTTTCCAAACTTGTCTGTTTGGGAAGGGCTCCGATGATTCCTGGTTTTCTCGGAAGTAATATTGAAGGTGTATTTAAGCCTGAGAAAAGAGCTGAACTTCATGGTCACTGGGAATCCCTGCCCCCGGCAGTCAAGGAATTAGGCAAATACCCCGAAGAAATATTTGCTGGCTGGGAACCGATCAAGGAAAAAGTTGGAAAGGATGAGATGAAAAACATACCGTTTGGAGCCATTGCCATGTATGCTTTCACAGATAAACTTGCATGCGGACTCCAGCAATTCATGGCAGGAGCCAGGAAATTTAAACTGGATGAAATATCGCGGGACGACCTGATGTCAGCCAACCGGGAAACCGAGGAGGTTACAGGGCTTGCCTTCATGACAGATGCTGCAAACGACCAAGCATTAAAAGTGTTGAATGGTTAGTAACTGTAGATACTTCAGACCCTTTTGGACGCTTTTACGTATTTCTGATTGTGTACTACATTTATTGTAGCCTGAGGTGCCGTCCGGTATAATGAGTACAAGCCTTCCGAACGATAGTTTGGAGGGCTTTTCTCATTCCAGGGTTAATAACCCCGACTGTTTTATAGGTCACAGATTTTTTTTGCAATGCGATAAGTACTTTATCTGAATAGATCCCTTTCTCTTAAAGTTTGGATATTGTCTGCAGGGCGGATCTCTGACTATTGGTTAACTGGTCGAATATGTCCTGAAAATTGTCGGTTATGCCGTTAAATATCTGTAATTTACATGACTTTATCCAAAGATAGGGGTACCTTGTATCGGTCTAATCCTATTGCAGGAATTGCATTTGGACAAACCTATCAGAAGGGAGCCAATTTACAAGTCCACTCTTTACTACGTTGTTCGATGAGATATTACCGTTTTTCAGTTTCTCTCACTAATTTTACAATTATGATTAGAAAACTCACTCTGATACTTTTGCTAAGTATTTTAGCATACGTATATGCAACTGCCCAAAAGAATGTTCTTTTCATAATGGCCGATGACCTTAACCGTTGGGCAGGTGTAAATGATTATTATCCGTATCCAAATTCACAAACCCCAAATATCGATGCACTGGCTTCACGTGGAGTCTATTTTTCAAACGCAAACAGCTCTTTTCCCGTGTGCAATCCTTCCCGGAATTCTTTATGGTCAGGTTTTCGACCAACTACTTCGGGGATTATTACAAATCAGGGTGGTTTCATACGTGATCAGCCTGGCTTTGAGAATATAGTTACCATGCATCAATATTTCAAAGAGAATGGATACCACACCATTGGAGGCGGAAAGCTTTATCATGCTACTTCAATGGGAAGCTACGATACAGATCCCGACAATTGGAATATGATCATTGATCTTCCAACCGGAAGTGACGGTGGTGATGAAATAGGCTGGAGATCATCAGTTACAGGGAATGATGTTATCTCCTGGAGCGCAGGAGAATTTGATATTAATACAGCTGAAGATACGAAACTGGCGCTTGCCATTGCCGATGAAATTGACAATTATGATCAGGGTAATAAACCTTTTTTTATTGCGTGCGGATTTTTCCGACCACATTTGCCCTGGAACATTCACAAGCAGTTTTTTGATCTATACGATACTACAAAAATCACGCCTCTCAAAGGCTATCTCAATAATGATTTAGATGATATCGTATCTGCGAGACCAAGTCCGTATCATGCTGATATTATCGAAAACAATAAGTGGACTGAGGCAATATGGGCTTACCTATCAGCCTCTTCCTATGCCGATTATAATATTGGAATTGTACTGAATGCGCTGAATAGCAGCCGGCACAAGGATAACACTCTAATTGTCATTTGTGGAGATCATGGCTGGCATCTAGGGGAGAAAATGCAATGGGGAAAGGGAACTGAATACGAACAATCAAACAGGACATTGTTGGCAATCTATGACCCATCTTCAGATGGCAATGGATTAACATGTTCAATGCCAGTTAGTCTTCAAGATCTTTATCCGACGCTGATAGAAATCACGAATTTACCGGTAAAGAATAATATTGAGGGCAATTCATTAGCAACTCTTCTTGATGATCCGCAGGACCCTTCATGGAATATACCTATTCTCATGCATGCAAAAGGAAGCAATATCATAAAAACGAACCAATGGAGATTTGTCCAGGGGAATACCGATACAAAAGTAACTCCACAGCTCTATAATATGATAGATGACCCACATGAGTTTACGAATTTATATAATGATCCGTATTATACAGAGACTGTTGACTATCTAAACTGGCGCATTGACTCCATGATACAAGCGGGGACTGCTCTGAGAGAAAATATTATTAATGGTACTGGGATAGTACCTCATCCAGATCGGAAAATTAGCTACTTGAAATCGAATCTGATTAGTGACAATACGCTTCATTTAGATTTATTGACCACAGATATTATTGCGAGAATTTCTGTTTATGATCTGTCTGGGCAAAAGCTTGTAGATAGTTATGTTGCTGGAGAACAGGATATAGATTTCCCATTGCCATCAGGTTTTACACAGGGGATCTATGTTTTAAAAATATCATCTGACGGAGTAGCCTTACATACCCAAAAATTTATGGTAGTGAAATAAGGAGATATGGATTCTTTATCGGCAAACGCTCATCAAGATCTCCCTGGTGGTTTTTACCAAATTGACCTGTGGAATAACCTTGCCCTTTAAGCACCGTGGCTATAGTTACATCGATTTTTACTAACCTTCCTTAGCACCCGGTAAACCTACTTTGGTCATACCTGAACGAACAGGCACCGAGCCACTAAGAAATGCAGCACGACCTGCAGTACAACTCTGCTGACCGTAATACTCCCTGAAGGCAATACCCTCTTTTGTAATTCTATCAAAGTTTTTGTGGTGCATAGTTATATTCAATGGAGGTTGGTCCAGGATTACTGCTCAGAATTTTTATGGGATTCCTGATAGTCCTCACAATCTAAATCCGATAACACCTTATCAGGAATTTGAAAGGAGAGGTTTTTCGAATACTTATACAGGGGATTCCGATATATTTTCTGCATATACCTGGCCCAAATGGGTAACGCAGCCGAAGCGCCCTGTCCATATCCACCATATCTGAATCGTACTTTTGGATGATCGCCTCCAACCCATACGCCTGTAATTAAAACCGGTGTATACCCGATAAACCAACCATCTGTGTTATTTTGAGTGGTTCCGGGTTTTGCTCTGTCAACTTGCGTTTGGCCAATAAAGCAAAGGCTAAATCAATAGTATTATTAGTTATATACTCTTTTTTTATCCAACCCGCTTTTTCTTTTTTCTCATTTACAACCTTGATCCAATTATCCCACTCCTCGATTACAGCGACAATTTCCATAGAACTAATTCTTTTATCATTAATGGTCAGCAGGTCGGGTCGCATATATAAAGGGACTTCATTAGTGATAACAACCGGTTTTGCATTTAGCATGCTCGCAAAGTCATAAACCCAGACAACGGAAGAATCAATGGCAAATGATCCAGGTATACAAAACTTTCTCCCAGGCTTAAAAGGGTAGTTGAGGCTGATTTTCTCCTGGGTTCGCTTCGGGTCGAAATCTTATCCCAAACGCTTACACCAATAACCTGGTGCTGTTCTGATAAAGGACTATCTTATTCTTCTAAAGGGCTATTGTTACAGGCTTCTAATTTCAGTAAGAAAATTATGCCCAGATAAAATGTGAGTTTTCCATGCATTCCATAATAGATAAAAAAAATGCTGCTCAGCTCTTTCCATTTATTATCGGGAAACATTCTGGGACAGAAAAATATACCTTTTCAATTCATTTGTCCACACAGGAGAATTACTCCTTTCTGATGATGAAAAAAACGCGCCTTACTTTCGCGCACGACAACATAATATTCGCAAATATCCAAACGGTAATATAACAATGTCTGACAACGGTCAGTTCCATTAGCCCCCCCACTCATGTGCGGTTGAATACTAAATGGCTGAAGATTGGAACAATCTATTTCAATCGGATATGCCTGTACACCAGATATGAAATTATATTCACGTTAATCGAAAGGAATTGGAGTTCAAATTTTTAACTTTATGTTGACTAATTCGAATTGTCTTATCAGGTTAAATACAAAATATCTTCTGGCCATATCATTGGTTTCTGCATTAGGGGGATTACTTTTTGGTTATGATTGGGTCGTGATTGGAGGTGCCAAACCATTTTATGAAAAATTCTTTGATATTGCCCAATCCCCGAATTTACAAGGTTGGGCAATGAGTTCCGCATTAATCGGGTGCCTTGCCGGGGCAATTATCTCAGGAGTATTTAGCGATCGTTACGGAAGAAAGAAGTTACTCATATTTTCGGCCTTCTTATTTTTGCTTTCTGCTGTGAGTACAGGAGCAACTTCAGATTTCAACCAATTCATCTTGTTTCGTATTGTTGGAGGAATTGGTATTGGTTTGGCTTCTAATCTTTCACCAATGTACATCGCTGAAATTTCACCTGCTTCCATGAGAGGTAAATACGTCTCTCTGAATCAACTTACCATTGTACTTGGAATTCTCTTGGCTCAATTGGTTAATTGGCAGATTGCCCAGCCGGTAGCACCTGATGCATCGGATGCGGATATACTTGCTTCCTGGAATGGACAAATGGGGTGGCGTTGGATGTTCTGGGCAGAAGTTATTCCTGCCGGGATGTTTTTCATTTTGATGTTTTTCATTCCTGAAAGTCCACGCTGGCTGACAAAAAACGGAAAAGAGGATAGGGCTGAGCGTATTCTCACCCGGATAGGAGGAGTGGATTATGCCCGGAACGAATATTCCATAATCAGGGATTCGCTGGCCGCCGACACCGGGAAGGTAAATTTCAGTCATCTCTTTGAACCGGGAATGAAAAAGGTATTACTGATTGGGATTGTTATTGCGGCATTCCAACAATGGTGCGGTATAAATGTTATTTTCAACTATGCTGAGGAGGTATTTGAGGCTGCCGGATATGGTGTTTCAGATATAATGCTAAATATTGTAGTAACCGGAAGTGCGAACCTTGTGTTTACTTTCGTAGCTATTTTTACCATTGACAGAATCGGAAGAAGGGCTCTGATGATTATGGGATCAGCAGGCCTGGCTGGAATTTATATGATAATGGGTGCTGCCTACTATTTTAGTATATCAGGAGCAGTACTTTTGATCCTGGTTGTTATGGCCATAGCATGCTATGCTATGTCACTTGCCCCGGTCACATGGGTGGTAATTTCTGAAATTTTTCCAAATAAAATCCGTGGGGCCGCAATGGCAATTGCAACTGTATCACTTTGGCTGGCGAGTTTTCTGCTAACATTCACTTTCCCATTACTAAATAGCGCGTTTGGAGCGTCAGGTACCTTCTGGCTCTATGGTGTTATTTGCCTGGGAGGAATGCTCTTTATACTCAAAAAGCTTCCTGAGACCAAAGGAAAATCATTGGAAGAAATAGAGCAGGAGATTGTGAATTAATGATTTAATAGCGATAAATGAGCTCTTTAATGTGAATCCCTTCCCCGGTATAGGTGAGCGTACCCGTATAATTTTCTTCCCGGCTAAACTCCATAAACTTCCACTCGGTGCCATCAAAACCATAGTTTACAGATCGCAGCCTGATGGTTCCGTCATCCAGTGAAAATTCAAGATTCTCAGGAGTAAGTCGCATTCCCTCGCCTATGGCCTTTAAATAGGATTCTTTAAAGGTCCAGAACCGGAAAAACCAGTTTAACTTATGAGCAGGATCTTTATGTAAATATTTCCTTTCCCGCCTGGTTAAATTCTTTTCAATCAACAGGTCAATGTCTGGCAGATCCCGGATTTTTTCAATGTCGATCCCCACTTCTGTATCACAGGAGAATGCGAACACACAGAGATCATGCGAATTGGAAATATTAAAGAAAACCGAACGATCATGAATGAGGTATGGTTTACCCTTTTTGTGAGCTCCAATTTTCACATCGGCAGGTTTTACATCCAGGTATGAAGAGAGCAGAATCCTCAATACAGCCTGAGAAACGATATAGCTAAGCTGAGTCTGTTCAAATTTGTAGAAGGAGACTTTTCCTTTCTCCTCATCAGACAGCAACGATTCCAGGCGATCTGCCTGATCCTTCATGGCACCAATGGAAATAGTCCAGATGTGAATTTCCCCTTTCAGCAGATCGGGGACAGCAAAGCCTGATGGATTAGACATGGGTGAATTCCATTAGCTCCTCATGGATTATCTCCAGTAGTTCTTCTTTGTTGTCCCTGCAAAACAGGTGACTTCCATTCACCTTTTTGAACCTGAATTCTCCCGATGTATGTATCTTCCACTGCCTGATCTGATCTTCTGTAAATACGGTATCCTCCTTCCCTGCTATCGCAGTGAGAGAACAACTTAGTGCTTCATCCTCGTAATAGGTGTATCTCTTGCCCAGGAGGATATCAGCACGAAGGGCCGGGAGCATCTCATCGATTAGTTCTTTATTCTCAAGCACTGATTCGGGAATCTCCAGGGATCTCAAATGGTTAATGATATTCGGTATGTTCTTATCCATATAGACCTCATCATCGTTAATGGCATCCAGGAATTTAAAGGGACTTTCCAGGTGGGGGGATCTCCATCCTCCAACCATAAACTTAACCGGCTGAATGCCTTTTTCCTTTCGCAGGTATCTCGCCAGCTCCAGTCCGATTCCGGCGCCGGCACTGTGACAATAAAAAGCAATCGGACAATTTAAAAGGGGATCGATCACCTCGGCCATTGCCCTGATCAGATCCTGATGATTGTCGTAGGGCTTTTCACCCATGCGTTCCTCGCGACCGGGATATTGAATGGCACACACCTCTATTCCGTCCTGTAATGTGTCACTCCATCTGTTGAATACAGAAGCACCACCGGCGAAATAGGGAAGGCAGAAGAGCCTCATCCGGGGATTGTCAACCACCTTTGAACGTAATACCCATTTATCCAGTTCTGATTTCTCCTCACCTGGTCCATCTCCTTTTCCGAGCTGACCATTCATTTCATTCAGAATTTGCAGGGCCATTTCGCTAAGGGTCGGACCTTTCATGATCCGCATCATGGAGTAATCCACAGCCACACTGCCCTGGATCCAGTTCCTGATCTGATTGGCCATCAGCGAATCCAGTCCATACTTGGTAACAGGTTCGTTTGGATCTACTTTCTCGGGGGAAGATCCAAGTACCCGTGCAAATGTATCCTGCAGGTGAGTGACCAGTATCTCGGGCTGTTCCTCAGTGTCCAGCTTCTTCAAAGCAGCAATCAATCCGCCATCGCCAGATCCGGAAGACGTGCCGGCAGCCAATTCCTTCTCTTTGATCAGGTGTCCAAAGCGACTTGTCAGGGCGGAATGGGGGTAAAAATTGCCCACCATCTCCCAATCTGAGTCAGTGGCTACACGCTGAACCGGGTTGTTCAGCAACATCTGCTCGAGCACATCGGTCGATTGCTTCAGGGTAAAGGTTTTCCATCCCTGCTTATAAAGCAATCCACCCACATTGCCACTTCTGGCAACAAAACCCACATCACCCAGCACTCCCCAGTTTATGGTCATGGCAGCCATGCCCCTGGAGCGCCTGTACTGGGCGAAATTTTCCAGAAAACTGTTACCAGCTACATAACTCACCTGTCCGGGATTACCATAAATCGAGGAGATGGAGGAATAGAGCACAAAATGATCCAGGTCCATTTCCAGGGTTGCTTCATGCAGGTTCCAGCATCCCAGGCTTTTAGGATTAAAGACCTTAAAATAACGCTCACTGTCAATTTCCGGGATGCTCCCGTCGTCCAGAACCATGGCAGCATGCTGAATCCCTTTCAGTGGTGGCATGGTTTCCCTGACCTCTCCAAAAATCCGGTTCACATCTTCCTTGCTGGAGACGTCCCCCAGGGCAATCATCACCTTCACACCATGCTCCCGCATGTTGTCAATGATCGTTTGCTCATCCTTAGTTTTCGGACCAGATCTGCTCATCAGAACAAGGTGCTTTGCCCCTTTGTTAGTCATCCATTGGGCCACTGCAAGTCCAAATCCTGAACAGCCTCCGGTGAGCAGGTAGGATCCCGTATGACTAAACCTGATCTCCTTTGGTGGGGCCACCTGAAGTTCACCATCCATATCAATGACGATTTTGCCAATGTGCCGGGCCCCGGCCATAAACTGGAAGGCATCTTTAATTTCCGACATGGGGAATACCTCCGATGGATGTGCGGGAAATCCGTTTTTCACAAAGAAATCAATGGCTTCCTGGAACAATTCACCGCTAAACTGCTCTCTTTGCTTGAACATCCTGTCCACATCCACTCCAAAATAGGAGAGGTTGTTTCCAAAGGGCTGCAGTCCAAGTTTGCTGTTGCGGTATATATCTGTTTTCCCAATCTCCACAAACCTTCCATAGGGAGACAGGCACTTTATACTTTTATAGATGGCCTCACCCGAAAGAGAGTTTAGTACGATATCCACGCCTGCTCCGGAGGTGAGCTCCATCAGTTGATCCGAAAACTCCAGAGTTCGGGAGTTCAGGATGTGACTGGCCGGAACGCCCAGACTTTCGATGTAGGCTTTCTTCTCTTTGCTGCCTACGGTGGCATAAATTTCGGCACCCGCAGCGTTGGCAATGTGTATGGCTGCAATGCCCACTCCACCTGCAGCTGCGTGAATCAGGATCTTCTCTCCTTTTCGAATCCGACAGAGATAGACCAGTGAATAATAGGCTGTTACATAAACTACGGGCAAGGTGGCCGCATCCGCAAAACTCAGGGTATCGGGTTTCCGTACAACGTGAAAGGCCTTGGGATATGCATATTTCCCAAGGCAGGAAGGAGCTGTAGCCATCACCTCATCACCAGGCCTCAGGTCCTGAACATCTTTACCTGTGGCTGTGATGATCCCGGCACATTCCAGTCCCATGGTTCTTCCGAACAATCCACCACTGATGGCGTCGTTCGAGAGCAGACCCATGGAAAGCATGATATCCCGAAAATTAAGTGCTGAAGCTTTGATTTTTACCTCCACCTCATCAGCTCCGGGTTCCCTCCGGGAGGTCTCCCTGGTGACCAGGTTATCCAGCACACCATACTCATCTATACTCAATGTAAAGGGCGATTCGCCATCTGAAATGGTACGCAAAGCCTGTTGGGCTATGTTCTCCGTAGATAGTCTCTCAAGCCTGTTAATATAACGCTTTTTACCTCTGAAGGCGATTTCATCCTCGTTATCACCAGCCAGAATTTCATCCATCAATGCATCAATTTCTTCCTCCTGTACAGGATGACTGAAATCGACCATGGTGGAGTTGAAAAGGGGAAATTCATTGATAACCACCCTGTTTACCCCCCTGAGTCCGGCCTGAGACAGCTGGACTGTTTCGGGTATTCCGTTCACCGATTGTGCTCCGGAGGTGATCATCCATATTTCAGGATTCTTCTCAAAGTTGGAGTCATTCAGCTTCTTCATGATATTCATCATGGTAATGGATGATCGCTCTTCCGCGGCAATTACCTGGTCCAGATCCAGCTTTTCATTTGGAATCGAATCCAGGCCCCACAGGAATGCGATTCCCTGGAAATGCCCCTTTTCAGCAACCAGGTCAATGATCTGGTTTACCTCCTCCTGACTTCCGGGATCAATTTCAAATTCCGTTTCACTGATCTTTCTGTATTCATCACCCCTGGTAACCACAAATGCCCTTTTATCCATAGCTGTCAGCCTGGACCGCATGATGCTTGCCACGTTACTCTTATCGGCAAAAAGCAGCCAATCGGCGCTGCCCAGTTTGGGAGACTCCTCCAGTACTTTATTGGTCAGATCCAGCTTTTCGTTGCGTGCCAGGATCACGCTTTGGCAGGAAGCATCGTTCTTCTCAATATCACTATAGAGTGCCACATCGGAGAATCCTTCTCTTTCAAGCACATGTTTCCACCGGTCGGGCCCCATGGTGGCATGTTCCGGGCGTATATCTGTATCCTCAAACAACCACCATCCTTCGGTCATCCCAAAAATAAGGTCCAGGTAAACCGGTGAATTGGTTACCTCCAGCATGAGCAGGATTCCTTCGGAGGCAAGCAGGCGCTTCACATTCCCGAACGTTGTCTTCAGGTTCCGCGTGGCATGGATCACATCGGAGGCTATGACTATGTCAAATGAATTGATGTCAATACCCTGATCTCCCGGATCCCGTTCTATATCCAGCAACTTATACTGCACAAACGGATAGCGTGCAAACCGCCGTTGTGCTTTCAGCATAAACATATGGGAGAGGTCGGTGTAGTAGTACTCTGTCCTGCCAGCGGGCAATAGAGGCAACAGAGCCTGTGTCATTCCACCTGTTCCGGCTCCAATCTCAAGGATCCGTAAGGTCTGGTCCTCAGGGATCTTTTTTACCAGCTCGCTGACCACCCGGGAAGCAAGATCGTTGTATTTCTTAAATGCAAACCCTTCTACATAGTAATTCACAATGAGGTCCCACTGATCCTCGGGAAAGATAAGCTGGATGGGATCTACTTCTCCGGTTAATACCCCTGCAATATCGGGTCCGCACCGTCCCAAAAGTGTTGTTTCATGCTGAAACTGGGGGTACCTGGTATTGATTTCATCGATCCATACCCTGGTGTCTCTGAAATCGGGTGCTTGAATCACCCTGTAGCTATCCTGATTACCCTCTGTAATACCTGCATTTCTGAGCAGATTAAACAGGTGGTAGAAGAGTCTGTGGTGATCGCTGATCACCCCCAGCTCCCTGATCAGTTCACCCACATTGATTTCTGTTCCAACAGTGAAATCCAGGCCCATCTCTTTCAGGGCTTTGCAGATGTAGCCGATGGTCAGATTATACTGACGAGGTTCATAGCTATTATAATAATCACCCTGTTCAGGCAGGACATTAATCTCGCTGATGGTTTCTTGCACCTGCTCACCAATGGCATTGGGAGAAGGAATGTACTGTCCGGGATTGCGAACCAGTTCCTGGTCAGACCTGGACTTCATGGACCAATGATACTCGTAATACCATTTCTCCTGTTCACCTGAGGTTTCGCCCCTTGATCCCTTCAGGAATTGTGAGCGGAAACCCTGGAATTCAGCGATGACCTCGCCCTCTTCATTGAAGATCCACAGTTCGCCCAGGGCATATTCGTCAGTCCACTCCCTCAGCCTGCCATAAACAAACATCTTGAAGGAACTGGCCTTTTTATGAAATTTGATCCGGTCGATGTGAACCGGAATATAGACCCCCATTTTCTTGCTGGTATCCTCTCTCACATTGAATATGCCGAATACCGTCTGAAAACAGCTGTCAAGCACCCCCGGATGAAGGTTGTACTGGAAAAATTCTGAACGGATGCTTTCATGCACCTCAATTTCACTGAAGGACTCCCATGCCTTTTCGCTTCTCCATAATTCTTTAATGGCTCTGAAACTGGGACCCAGATAGAGTCCGCTCTCCAGCAGCTCATCGTGCATGGGTTTTACGGGGACCGGGATGGTAATCCGCTTGCGGATATCCTCGAAATCGACCTCGATGGAATTAAAAACACCTCCAATGTGATTCATTTTCCCATTGGAACACATGGTCCAGGAGGCATGGTCGCTTCTGGGCCTGGAATAGATGAAGTAATCCCCGCTGTCGTGGGAAATATCCATCTGAATGTGAATGGGTTCACCCGAATCGGGAAGAAACAGGGCGCTTTCAAAATTGAGGTCTTCCAGGTACTCAAATTTTTCTCCGAAGGAAGCCAGGGCCGCTGATATGGAGAGTTCAACGTGACCGGCACCCGGGTAGACGATGGGACCCTGCACTTTGTGATCATCAATGTAAGGATGGGTTCTTTTGTCCAGGTTGATGTCCCAGAGAATGTTGTGGTTTTCCCTGGCTGAAACGGTTTTTCCTTTCAAATGGGGATGTACGGAAGATCCAATGCGACTCTTTTGACCCTCTTCGGTCTCCAGCCAGTGGCGCTCCTTCTGCCAGGGATAGGCTGGCAGGCGGACAAACGAACCCTTGCGAAAAGAGGACTTCCAGTCTATTTCACAGCCCCAGGTATGGAGCTTTCCCACAGAGGAGAGGAAGGTGCGCTTCTCCTCCTCTTTCCTACGGATCGAAGGAACAACAATTCCGGTTTTCTGTTTTGCTTCAAGCAGCTCATTGATTCCCAGTGCATGAATGGGATGTGGACCCAGCTCAATAAAGGTATCAAATCCATCATTGATCATTTCCTCAATGGCACTCACAAAACTCACCGTTTCCCTTACATTCCTGTACCAGTAGCTGTTATCGAGCTTTTCGCCTTCATTCACCTTTCCGGTCACCGTAGAATAAAATGGAATGTGGGTAGCAGAAGGCTTCAATGAACTCAGGGAGCTTAGCAGCTCCTCTTCCAGCGGTTCCATGTGGTGGCAGTGGAAGGGGACATTTATTTGCAGCAAGCGGTTAAATATATCCCTGTTTTCAAGCTCTTCAGATATTTGCTCAATTACATCGGTATCGCCCGAAAGGGAGACCATGGCCGGTCCGTTCACCGCACCTATGGAGACTTTATCCTCCCGACCCTGGATCAGCTTTGTTGCTACAGCAGGAGTAATTCCAGCGGCAAGCATTCTTCCCTTATCAGTGGCTTTAAACTGTACACGACTTCTGTGGAAAATGAGCAGCACGGCCTGTTCCAGGGTAAGTGCTCCGGAAGCATATGCGGCAGGCACCTCTCCAATGCTGTGTCCCACCACTGCACCGGGAGTGATTCCCATTGCCTTCCACATTTCAAAAAGGGCAATCTGAATGGAAAAGATGGCTGGTTGTGCAATATGAGTCTCACTGATTCTTGAAGTTTCCTCATCTTTTGTGAGTTCTTCCAGCAAGGACCAATCTGCATGTTTGCGGAGCAGTTTATCCAGCTTATGAATGGTTTCCGTAAAGAGAGCTTCACTGTTTAACAGTTGCCGGCCCATGGCCCACCATTGGGGTCCCTGCCCTGAAAAGACGAAAGCAATTTTATTCCTTTTTTCATTGCTCCTTCCCTCGGAAATTTCTACGAGGTTGGCTCCCTCTAAATACTTTTGCAGGTGACCGCCCATCTCATCCCTGGATGCGCCCACCACCGATAAGCGAATGTTGTGATGTGTCCGGCGCACTGCAGATGAATAGCATATATCATCCAGACTGGCCCTGTTTTTGTCGTTCCTGAAAAAGTCGATGTACGATTCCGTTAGCGCTTTCAAAGCCTTAGAATCCCTTGCAGAGAGTGTACATATCTGCAGTTTATCATCGGTGGCCTTTCCCGCTTCAGGCTTCCTGGCAATACCTTCGAGCACCACATGCGCGTTTGCACCACCAAATCCAAAGTTATTGACTCCACCATAGACGCTGCCATTGCTGTCTTCTTCCCATTTTATGGGTTCTACAGGTACCTTGAGGTTTAGGGAATCAAAAGGGATGTTGGGATTGGGCTTTTTGAAATTAATATTCGGAGGAATGATCCGATTGGTCATGGCCAGGGCAAGCTTAATAATCCCTGCAATTCCCGAGGCAGGTTCCAGATGCCCGATGTTGGTTTTGACCGAACCTATATAACACGTCTCACTGCGGTTTGCACCCACTACTTTTCCAATAGAATTAGCTTCAAGGGGATCCCCCACAAAGGTTCCCGTACCATGGGCTTCTACATATTTCACCTTCCTGGTATCCACGCCGGCATCCTCATAGGCCATTTTGATCATCTCCTGCTGCGCTTCCGAACTTGGAACTGATATCCCTTTGGTGGTTCCATCCTGGTTTACTCCCGATCCCCTGATGGTAGCATAGATGAGATCCCCATCTTCCAGAGCACGGGACAGGGGTTTGATCAGGATTACTCCGGCTCCCTCGCTTCGAATGTAGCCGTTGGCCCGGGAATCAAAAGCATAGCATCTGCTGTCGGGAGATAGAAATCCCCCCTTGGAGAAGCCTATTTGAGGCTCGGGCTTTAATATAGCATTGACTCCACCGGCAAATGCCAGCTCGGCATCCTTTTCCCAGATGCTCCTGCACGCCAGGTGGACCGCATTCAGGGAGGATGAACAGGCTGTATCCAAGGCCATGCTTGGCCCTTTCAGGTTATAGAAGTATGAGATCCGGTTGGCAGTGATACACAAGGCTGATCCCAGGTTGGTATGGGCTCCGATGTTGACCTGTTCCACCGGAGAGTTTTGAATATCACCGTAATCATGAGATGAAATACCTATAAATACAGATGCACGGGAACCATTCACATCTTTCATGGTCAGGCCGGCATTCTCCAAAGCCTCATAGGAAAGCTCCAGAAGCATTCTCTGCTGGGGATCCATTCTTGATGCCTCCAACGGAGAAATCCCAAAAAATGATGCGTCAAATTTGTCAATCTCCTTGATAAAACCACCCTGCCTGACGCTAATTTTACCCGCTTGCTTAAAATCGGGGGCATAAAGCTCATCCGTATTCCAGCGATCTGAAGGAATATCTGTAAGGGCATTTCTTTTCTCAACAATTAATTTCCAATACTCTTCAGGTGTGTTGACATTTCCAGGGAATCGGCAACCAATCCCGATGATAGCAAGAGCTTCTCTCCTTTTCTTTTCCATTCTGTCTATAAATAATTGATGCCTCAATTTTTTTTCGAATCTAGTCATCTTTTATCACTTATGAAATAAATAATTGCACAAATAAAGTGGGAGGGATACCTTGGAGTTGTGCGAAAATAGGGATGCTGCCAAATAATATTCATTTTTCGATCAACCAATCCTTTTTCGAATCAACAGCTTTCTCAAACCTGAATTAACAATTTATATCAACATAAACAAGTATCACTGTAGCCTTGTTTCCTTACCTGAAAATGTGATTAACCCTTCTCTATTCTTTCTTCAAACCCCTGGTAGATTGATTTAAATATTTCACCTGTGCCAGTTTTAGAAGGAACCTTGCACAAGTGCATATTGCTCAGGATCTTCAACCAGGAGATATACTCCCCGGTTGACACCATTGATACTGAATGAAACATACTTAAAATAGAGGGGCATAACTCCTGCCTGATCAAGAATGCCAAAGGCAATCCTGTTATTGATTTATATACTATCCATGGACAATTATTGGGTGTTCCAGTTTAACAGAAAAGCTTTTTTGCTTGTAATCAAGGGAAGCTCTTCCCTTATTCGTATTTCCTTGACATACAGCTGCTTGCTGTTTGCTTTCAGCATAAGGGAATTATCCATGATGATGTAGCTGAATCCTTTGAATAGTAGATAAAATCCTTCATTTCCGGAGAAAGGGATAATTCAAATACATCCAAACGGGGATCGTCAACCACAACCTACTTATGGCAGGAGTTCAGGGATAGCAGGAACCCTTGGTTTTATCCCTGTCTCCGAGTATGAGGACAAGTGGAAGCAAGAGGACCTGCACGACAAATAGTGCAATCAGCGCGTAGGCTACTGTTCCTTTCTCTCAAAAATCTAGTGTGCTGAAGGCCAGGAAGGTCATCAGGGTCTGGAAAATAAGATTCGCGGAAAGATCTCCCAGGCTGTTTCCAATCGTTTCGCCTACAGAGAGTTAATGTTAGTTTGCGTCATTATTATGTTAAGTTGGTAGTTTGAGGCAAATACATAACTTTTAACTTAAGGATACCATTATGTTACCGGTTTCAGAGAAAAAATAAATCTTACTTTTGCAGCCTAATACATTTTTAGATGCCAAAAATAGAACTGGAAAACTGCATTAAGTGCTTAAAATGTGTCAATGATTGTCCTGCGGATGCCATCGACATCGAACATGGAACCATAAATGATAAATGCATTCACTGCGGGCACTGTGTGGCCATCTGTCCCGAGTCCACTGTCTTTCCTGATGATGGAGTTATAAACAAACTTTATTCGCCCGCTGTTTCACCAGGCGACTTTCAAAACATGTCCGCCGGAATCAGAACCTGCAGGAGTTACCATAAAAAGAAGGTGGATGATATGACACTTGAGGCCCTGATCGAAAATATGAGACACTATCCCTCGGCCAGCAATTCCCGTCCCATCAGTATCACCATCGTCAAATCCAGAGAGATCATTGAGAGGCTCAATAATCGAACAGCTCAAAAGATAATCAATGCAATAAGATTTATTACATCGCCGGCCATCAGACCTTTCCTCCGCTTGTTTGCACCCAAGCTGGATGTGTCTGGCCTCAACGATTACAAAAAACAGTTTATTGAGCGGCAAATCCCTGAATCATCCCAGGTGTGCCATCATGCTCCTGCTGTTGCCCTGTTTCATGCACCTGTCACGAAATATGGCATGGCCAGTGCAGATGCGTATATCTGGGCTACCTACACCTCTATCCATGCCAATACCCTTGGTTTGGGAAGCTGTTTTAATGGCTTTATTGTGACAGCCATGCAGCGCAGCAAATCGATGCGAAGGGAGTTAGGCATTCCTGCCAAGCATCAGCTATATGCAGCCTTGCTAATCGGTCACCCGAAAGTGAAGTACACCAATGAAGCCGGACGGGATAAGCCCAAAGTAGAGCTTATTTGAAAAATGGAGAGCGAAAAAAACGTAATTTGGCAAATATGAAATCCTTTGAAGATCTGAATCTCACCAAGCAGCTTCAGAATGCAATTGAAGACCTGGGAATTGATAAGCCGACACCCATTCAAACAGAGGCTTATCCTGTAATCCTATCCGGGAAAGATGTTGTAGGGATCGCACAAACAGGTACAGGCAAAACATTTGCCTATTTGCTCCCTCTGTTGAAGGACTTAAAATTTTCAAAGGAGCTTCACCCCCGGATATTGATCCTGGTTCCAACACGAGAACTGGTATTACAGGTGGTTGAGCAGATAGAAAGCCTGACTAAATACTCCAATACACGTGTAAAAGGTGTGTATGGAGGAACAAACATCAATACCCAGGCACAGGCAGTAGCTGAGGGTGCAGATATAATTGTTGCTACCCCGGGGCGCTTATATGACCTTGTTCTGAAAGGGGCATTGAAGATAAAATTCGTAAAGAAACTGGTCATCGACGAGGTGGATGTAATGCTGGACCTGGGATTCCGGTATCAATTAACAAACATCTTCGACCTTCTTCCCGAGCGCAGGCAAAACCTGATGTTTTCGGCTACCATGACAGAGGAGGTGGATGCACTTATCGACGACTTTTTTACCGTTCCTGCCAAAATTTCAATTGCGGTCAGCGGGACACCCCTGGATAATATAGCCCAGCAGTGTTACCAGGTCCCCAATTTCTATACTAAGGTCAATTTACTGATACACCTCCTGAAAGAGAAGGATGAATTCAATAAAGTACTGGTATTTGTATCCGGTAAAAAGAGTGCCGACAAAGTGTTTGAATCGCTTGAGGAACTCTATGGATCAGAGACCTGCATAGTCCATTCCAACAAATCCCAGAATTACAGGATCCGTTCGGTTCAACAATTCGACAGCGGGATAAACAGGATTTTGGTGACCACTGATGTGATGGCACGCGGACTGGACCTGGATAAGATCACTCATGTAATCAACTTTGACACTCCAGCTTACCCGGAAAATTACATGCACCGCATCGGCCGGACAGGCAGGGCCGAAAAGCAGGGGCATACTATACTGTTTAATACCGAGAAAGAGGAGAAAGCGAAAGAGGCCATCGAATCATTGATGAATTATAAAATCCCTGTGATTGAGTTCCCTTCGGAGGTCGAGGTTTCAAAAGAATTAACAGCTGAAGAGAATCCTGAAAAAGCTGAGATCAGGCTTAAGCCCGATTCTGATGTTAAATCAAAAGGGGGTGCTTTTCACGAAAAGAAAGAAAAAAACCTGAAAACCAACCAGGGTGGATCATATCTGCGAAAGAAAAAGAAGTATAAGAAACCAAAAACACGGGGCGACAAAAACTTCAACAAGCGAAACCGAAAGTAATAGAGTAAGGTGATTTGAAACAATTACAGCTCCTTTATTGAGATATTCCTGAACCAGAGAACATGACCATGCCCAAGAAAGCCAATATGCCCTTTTTTATTCCCTAAGCCAGGGTGCTCCTTACCATCTATGGTCCTGTCATTTTCGATATAGAGACCGATATCTCCATCCACTATCACATGGCCATTAAGACTTACCTTAATTTTTGTCCCGTCAGCGATTACTTCCTGGGTATTCCATTCTCCAATGGGCTTCAGGTAACCTCTTAAAGCAGGAATAACCCCATATACAGAACCATGATACTGGTAACATTGTAAATCCTTATATCGATCAGCCCTGTTGTCTAATATCTGGAGTTCCATCCCCACATAAGCAGCATCACCCTTGAGGGGAGTTCTGATCCCCAGTCCGTTGTTTGCTCCTTCAGTCAGTTTAAACTCAAAACGGAAAATGAAATTTTCATATTCCTCTTTTGTATAGATATTACCTCCACCTCCCTCGTTGGGCCGGACAGCTATTGTCCCATCCTCAATTGCATAGGTCTTTGTATTCCCAACCCACGAATCCATTGTTGTCCCGTCAAAAAGGACCGTAAAACCGCTCTCAGGCTCAAATACATGAAAACTCCTTTTACTCTCCTGCGCATATGAAACAGGGATGCAGACAAACAATACTAAGACAAATCTGATTACTCTATTCATTGAAATGATATTACATTAGATATGCACAAGGTAGCACATTTAGTACATTTCTTAACTTAGCATTCTCAAACAGATAGAGATGAATTCAGAACCAGGCATACGGGATTTCATACAAAAAGCAGCTTTGATGGCCGGGGGATGGGCATAAACTGGATCGTAAACTACTTGATCTTATCAGAAAAATTTGAATATGAAATCTTTACTACTCAGCATTCTTGGCATCCTGATGTGCCAGCTTGCAACAACTAAAAGCAACTCCGTATTGGTAGAGACCGAGAGCTTCAAAAATAAGGGAGGCTGGCTCATCGACCAGCAATCCATGGATGTGATGGGCTCTCCCTACCTCATCGCACACGGGATGGGTACTCCGGTGGCTGATGCCTCCACAAGCGTTACCCTTCCGGGTACTGGGACCTACAGGGTGTTTGTGAGAACCAGGAACTGGACAGCTCCCTGGTCAGATCGGGCGGCAGGACGATTCCAGGTCCTGGTTGACGGGGAAGTCATCGGACAGGAGTTTGGGATCCGGAGCAGGGACTGGGCATGGGTAGAGGGTGGAACCATAAAGGTGAGAAGCAGCCAACTGGAGGTCTCACTACACGATCTCACCGGATTTAACAGTCGGTGCGACGCCATCTGGTTCACTTCAGATGAAGAGGGAACTCCTCCTCTTATGCCAGTTGGCAGAGATAAGGAACCCATAGATAAAAACTACGACTTCGTTGTGGTGGGGGGTGGAATGGCCGGGACCTGTGCGGCAATTTCTGCAGCCCGGCTGGGTGTGAAAGTGGCCCTGATCCAGAACAGGCCAGTTCTTGGCGGGAATAACAGTTCCGAGGTAAGGGTACACCTGGGTGCACGTATCAACCTGGAGCCCTATCCGGCCCTTGGAAACCTTGTGAATGAAATAGGACCTGTCCGTGGAGGGAATGCCCAGCCAAAGGATTACTATGAGGATGAAAAGAAGCTGAAGGCGGTACTGAACGAGGTAAACATATCCCTCTTCCTGAACTACCATGCTAATGAAGTGGAGATGGATGGGGTTTCGATTAATAAGGTAGTTGCTCAGAACCTGGAAACCGGGGAGAAGCTCTCTTTTTCTGCACCGCTTTTTGCCGACTGTACCGGAGATGGTACCATCGGGTATCTTGCCGGTGCCGAATATATGTCGGGACGGGAAAGCCGGGCAACATTCAATGAACCTACCGCACCTGAAAAGGAGGACAAACTGACTATGGGAATTTCGGTTCAGTGGTTTGCTGAGACCGTGGACCACTCCATCGACTTTCCCGATATAGCGTGGGGACTGCCTTGGAGTGATGAGAAGGCTTTTGCTATCAAACGGGGAGACTGGGACTGGGAAACCGGTATGGGAAAAGATATGATTAACGAGACTGAGTATATCAGGGACTACGGTCTGCTGGTGGTCTATTCCAACTGGGCCTGGCTGAAAAACCACTATTCAAAAAGTGAGGATTTTACAAATGAAAAACTGAAGTGGGTGGCCTATATTGGGGGAAAACGAGAGTCCAGAAGACTGGTGGGAGATTATGTGCTGACTGAAAATGATCTCACTGATAGGAACATATTGCCCGATGGTACGGCCCCCACATCCTGGACTATCGATCTGCACTATCCGGATCCTGAAAACATAGAAAAATTTGAGGGGGAGCCCTTCCGCTCCATTGCCAAACACATTACCATCTATCCCTACCCCATCCCATTCCGTTGTTTGTATTCAAAGAACATTGAGAACCTCATGATGGCCGGAAGAAATATCTCTGTCTCTCATGTGGCACTGGGGACGGTCCGGCTCATGCGTACCGGTGGAATGATGGGAGAGGTACTGGGCATGGCAGCTTCAATAAGTAAGGATCAGGGAGTGCTGCCGGGAGATATCTACCGCGATTATTTCTCCTCTCTGGAGATACTGATGAGGAAGGGTATTGGTGACGCCAGTCTACCCAATACCCAGATCTATAACCAGGGCCGGACACTGAAAAAGGTCAATTAATAAAATGAACCACGAAAAATCCTTTCAGCTGGAACAGAGCGGGGCTTCATCCATAGTGCCTTTTAAACCCATTGTTCGGGATCGCTGATCCAGGGGGATTATCGACACCACCAAAACCCTGAGGGAATATGGCATCGACGACTACAATAAGAGCGATTTCTACAAAATGATCGGCCTTGTCTTTGAATCAATAACAGGGCATTGAAAATTTAACTATCTTTTCCTTTCAAAAAAAAACAATCTGAAATGAGAATCCTTGCCACACTGCTCTGCACCTTCATGATCATGACCGCCGGTCATGCCAAGAAAGTCAAATTGTCACTGAACCTGGAAGAGGGTAAAACCTACAATCAGCTTACCCAGTCGATAGCCACTATCGACCAGGAATTCTATGGACAGAAAATGAATATTGTTATGACCATAGAGGGATCCATGTCTTTTCTTGTAAAAGCTGCAAGCGAGGAGGGATATGACATGGAAGTAAAATATGAACGGCTGAGTATGACCATGAACCTTCCCCAGATGACCATGGAGTTCAGTTCTGAAAAAGCTGACGAGAACGATCTCTTCTCATTGATCCTGGCTGAGATGAAGAACAAACCCTTCGAACTGAAGATGGACAAACGTGGAAAAATATCGGAAATACAGAACGTAGAATCTCTATGGGGGTCTGTGATTGACCTATTCGACCAGTTCCCTCTGGATCAGCGTGAACAGGTGAAGTCACAGCTCATGGATGCCTATGGAGAGAAAGCCATGATTG
The DNA here is from genome assembly GCA_024244665.1 of Bacteroidota bacterium. Next base: position 25,669 of record JAAEOI010000401.1, read on the forward strand.
GAAGCATCGAGACGGTTACAGCCATCTTCCCGGAGACGCCTGTAAAAAAAGGAGGTCAATGGGACATCGTAACAAATCTGGAGGCCGGGATGTCATCCACCCTGTCAACTACCTTTACTTATAATGGCAAAGAAGACGGACTGGTATTAATAAGCGGACAGGGCACCGTTGAAACCACCGATAAGGAGGCATATAGGGAGACCAATGGAATGAAGATGAAATATGACATGTCAGGCAACCTTACCTCACAACTAAAAGTGGATCCAAAGAGCGGATGGATCAGTGAGGCAAAGATCGAACAGAATATAGAGGGAAAAGCCTTCATACAGGAGAATGAACAGATGCCTGACGGGATGGAGTTCCCCGTGACCATTAAAACCGAGAGTACGATCACAAATAAGTAGGTCCTGCTGAAATAGCCTCCGAAAACTCCGGCACCACAAGCCGACCGAAAAAATGGTCTGGATGCAGGATCTCCTCATAGGTAGGAGGAGGGTTGTGCATGAGAATCTGAACGCCCTCTTTAAACCCGGTAGTATCCAGAAAGGTCTCCAGAAAGATGGATGCGTACTTGTATTTGACCATATATTCGCTTTCCCTGTCAAGCAACTCCTCAACAGTAGAGGGAATCTCTACTTGCCGGGGAGGGATTAGTTCACCCATTTTCCCGGTCACGTATTCACATAAGCCCTCTTCGATGAAAGACGAACCAAAAGTCTCGTGCGACTTCACCATCCAGACCCCGGTCTCGTAGCATTTATCCACATGGATGTGGTGAACCGATTTCATCTCCACCCCGATCTGGTTAAAATATTCGTGCGTGAGTTCATGGATCATCACTGCCTTCACAAATTTATTGCTCTCCCTGAACGCTTCCTGATGTGCCCTTGAGAGATCCCCCAGTTCATAGGCTTCAAATAGTTCTGCCGTACTGACGTAGATTTCATGGGGAAAATGCCTTCCCAGTTCGATAGGTTCACCCATCCCCTGATCTTCAAAGTCGTCTGAATAGAACCAGATGTTATAGAGTGTGTCCCCCACAAACTCCTGGAACTCCTGAACCAGAGAGTCGCTATTCTCTTCCACATACTGTTCAACACCTTCACTGGTGGGCTTCCCGTTCCTCAAAGGATAGTCACCCGACATCCCGGCCGGCATGATCAAAAGCAATATGGAGATCAGCTTTCCCATACCAAAATCTCATCAACCTTTTAGAAGTTGACAATACCACACTCAAATGGTTCACTATTTTAAAGATGCACACCGAAGGGTTTTACCCTCGATTACCTTCGCTGATTCATCCCGATGAGGAAATAGAGCAAGGAGCCCAGGAAAGGAAGGAAAAGAATAACCAGTAATGTAATTATGATTCCCCCGGCAATAGCATTCGCAGATGAACAGGGCAGCTACGCCTCCAACGAGGTGTTCCTCAACTGGAATGCACCGGCTGTCTTTGTACTGGGATACCTGGAGCAGGTACACTGATAAATTGTTTTTTCATAACTTGAAGTGCCAATCAAACCCGGTTATACCATGAAACTCAAGATCGATGATACCCGAAGAGTGGCTGGGCCATTCCACCACTCCCGACAGATATAAAATATTTAGTATTTTTATCCAGATTTGTAAAGGCATTTATGGAAAAGAAACACATCCCGGTATATCACGGATTCAGGGTCTATTTTTTCTCGAACCTGCTCTACTCCTTCCTGATCATTCCCTTCCTGATCTTCCTGGGGGCAAAAAGCATCCCGGAGATGGCAAAGGACAGGGGATACATGCACAGAGATGCAAAGTCATTAGTTGATTCACTGGTTACCCTCACTGATTCCATGGAAATCTACACCGGGGAATCATTCGACAGCCTTCTGAACAGCGCCGTCTTGCTGGGAGAGGAATTTATTGACTCCATTGCCGAAGAGAAGAAAGGCGCGAGTATAGTTGTTTTGGGCCCTGATTCCGAAGAGGATGACGATAATCTAAAGTTATTTAACAATAAAGGCCCCTTCTCAAGATTTTTCAGACTGCTTTTCCTTCTGACACTGGCCAGCTACATTGCAGGGCTTATCTACAATAATCCCTTTAAAAGGTATTTTAAAAAAACGCGCAGCAAGAAGGAGGTAAGTGATAACCTACAAAGATATTGTAAGAGGCAGCTCTTGCGCACCCCGGTGATCAACGCACTGATCATCACTCTGCCCAGTGCCCTGGTCATTCTCTATTCCCTCTTTTTCATCCTCCTCAGGGACCATGTAGAGATGGAAATGGAGAGGGAGATGTTCAGAGAGTTCTTCTTCCTGGCACTACTCGCCACCATACTTGAGTTTCTTTTCGTTTTCTACTGGCAGAAACACAGGGTACACATCCGCTACATCGAGTACTTCTATTCAAAAGAGGAGTTGAAGAAAAAGGTATTCAAACGCAAGGGGGGCAGGATCAGGGACCGCCTGATGATGGCCAGCGGGATGACCACCACCCTCCCACTGCTCATCGTACTGGTCTACCTGATCCAGAGCCTTACCATGGTGAGGTCAATGAAACTTGACACCATATCCGAAGAGGCGTGGAATATCCTGGTTGGACCCTGGGGAGATATGATCAATGCGGGGAAAGACACTTTCTCGGTGGACAAACTTGAGTGGATGATCTATGTGAATGCTGTTGACACCTTAAGTATGATCATTGGAATAAGCATGGGGATCCTGGTGTCACTTCTCTACCTTATTCTATTTATCAGGTGGACCAACCAGGAAATCACCTACCCGGTCATGGAGCTGCTGAAAAATATTAGGAACACCAGGGCAGGAGAGACCGAACAATATACCATTGTCCGTACCAACGATGAAATTGGTGAGCTGACCGAAGGATACAACGAGATGACCCGGAAGATTCATGAACATGTGGAGCGTATTTCCAGAATGAACAGGGACCTGGAGAAGACTGTGGAGGAGCGGACCCATGAGGTGGTCATGCAGAAGGAGGAGATCGAAGCACAGAAAGAGGAGATCGAGACACAGCTTGACATGGCCACCCAGCAGCGGGATACCATATCGTGGCAAAATGAACAGATCCTGGACAGCATCAGGTATGCCGAAAGGATTCAGTCGGCCATCCTTCCCCCGGAAAAAAACTTCTCCGAAGTGCTCTCCCAACAATTCATCCTCTTCAAACCGAGGGACATTGTGAGTGGGGATTACTACTGGACCGCGATGAAGAACGGAAAACTGCTGATTGCTGCTGCTGACTGCACGGGGCACGGGGTTCCGGGTGCTTTCCTGAGTGTAATGGGCATCTCATCCCTGAACGAAATTGTCAGCAGGAGGCAACTCCTCAAAGCGGGAGAGATTCTTGAAGAATTGAGGACATACGTGGTCCGTTCCCTGCACCAGACAGGTTTACAGGAAGAGGCCAGGGACGGGATCGAAATAGCGCTCTGCATCATCGATCTGAAAAAGGGAATCGTTGAGTTTGCGGGAGCCAACAGGCCCCTCTACCTGGTGAGGGAGAAGAGTGTGATCCAGTACAAGGGAGACAGAATGCCCATCGGGATCTATGACCAGGAACTTGCTCCCTTCACAAGCCAAACCATAAAGCTTCAGAAGAACGACTCAGTCTACCTCTTTTCCGACGGCTATGTGGATCAGCTTGGAGGCCCGAACAGAAAAACTTTCCGCGTAATCAGGTTCAGGAAACTGCTCATTGAGATCCAGGATAAACCCATGGACGAGCAGAAACGGATACTTATGGAGCAGCATGAATCGTGGAAAGGCCCTGTGGAGCAGATTGACGATATCCTGGTGGTGGGATTCAGACTATAACTCTATCTTCACAAAATCGAAGGTGACGCCGGACATCCTGGACATCTCAAGGCCCACTTCATACATATCCTCGTCATCCTCCTCGTATTGCCATTTTACCCTGACCGGGCTCCCCGCCTTCTTAATAGAATTCAGGACCTTAAAAATATCGAGAATGTACTTTGCCGAAGTGGAGTTGAAGTACTCCAGGTTGAACATGAATTCAAGGGGGGTATCTCCCCTTTTCACGGAGACCTCACCGGCAAACTGTTCCAGCCACTCCAATATGGGCATGTAAAAACTTCTCACATTTTCAGGTCTCGATTCACCAGAGAATTCAAACCTGTTTCCTGCAGGATCAAGGTAAACACCTGGTGAGTTTTGTGTTGGGGTGAGGGTTAGCTTTTCCATGCTCTATCCGTTTAAGGTAATTTCATATTCAAAAAAAGAGTAGTCATTATCAACTACTGCAAAGCTGTAAAGAATCTTTTTGTCGGTCCGCAGGGCCATTGTAATTAATCCAAGTCCGGCCCCGGTATCATTGATTCCAGGTTCCTTGTTGATCACCTCCTCGTACAAGGACTTAAGAGCTTCATTGTCGAGCTGGTTGACACGATCCATTTTAAAAGAGAGATCACCCACATCGTCGCTGCGGACCATATTCCCTGCCCTGACAAAGTAGTGCTCCCCCTTTTTGACAACCGAAATTTTTGGCGTGGGCTCCAGTTTACCAGGTTTCCCGGGTTTCTTAGCAGCGTACTTATAGATATTATCTATGGATTCAACAAAAATGCCGTAGAGCCTTTTCCTGGCAGGTTTTTTCAACTCCTGAAACTCCCTGGTATTCCTGAGCTTACTCAATAGCATCTCAATAGTCCCAAAAGTAATGGCACCTTCAAAATCTACCAGGGTTTTTGATTTCAGCATATGTGACGCAAAATAGCGAAAAATTTGATTACTTTAAAGCACCATGAGTGAAGCCATCCTAAAAGCCTTAATGCAACTCTTCGCCCTGATTGTTGATATCGACGATCTCAAAGAGATTTCAAAAGAGGAAAAGGCTATTATCCGCGCTTTCCTGTCGCGCCAATTAAGCAGCGAGCTAGTTGAAAAATACATGGCTGTTTTCGATGAATACCTCCACATCTATCATGAAGTCCACATTGCAAGAGGGAGTCTGAAAGACAGGAAAAGAACATCTCTGACTGCAGTGCGGATTCTGGGTATTTGTGAAAAAATCAACGAGGAGCTGGAGCAAAAACAGAAGATCTACGTATTCATCCAGCTTGTAGAATACATTGCATACGGCCTCGAGATCCGGGAGAAGGAATTTGACTTCCTTGAAACGGTGGCCTCGGCTTTTTATATCTCCGGACCGGAGTATGAAAACATCCTCCGGTACACTGCCTACTCCCTTGAAGAAATTCCACAAAAAGACCGGGTGCTGGTCATCAATAACGAGGAGAAGTGCGACCACGAAAAGATGCATCACATCAGCATCAGCAACTTTCCAGGGCGGATCTCATTTCTCTATATTGAGAGCGTCAATACCTTTGTACTCCGTTACATGGGATCAAAGGACATATTCCTTAACGGCCAGCACCTTCAGGCCAGGAACTCCTATATGTTTGAACACGGATCATCCATCAGGGGACAGGGGATTGATCCCATCTATCATTCAGATGTGGCGGGTGTCTTCTCAAAATCTTTCATCAAATCCAGGCTCACCTTTGTGGCAAGGAACGTGGAGTTTCGTTTCAGGAACAGTGAGAACGGACTTCAGGAGTTCAACTTCGATGAAGGGTCGGGAAAGCTGGTAGGGATCATGGGCGGAAGCGGTGTGGGTAAATCCACCCTGCTCAATGTACTCAATGGAAACCTGAAACCGAAGAGGGGTGAGATCCTGATCAACGGGTATAACATCCATGACGAGAAGGAGAAAGAGAGGCTGAATGGGGTCATCGGCTTCATTCCTCAGGATGATCTCCTCATAGAAGACCTCACTGTCTACCAGAATCTCTACTACAATGCCAGGCTCTGCCTGAACCGGTATGACGAAGATAAGATCAGGGAGCTGGTGGACCTGGTCCTGAAAGATTTGGATCTTTATGAAATACGCGATCTGAAGGTTGGGAAACCCCTTAACAAGGTAATCAGCGGCGGACAACGCAAAAGGGTGAATATCGGGCTGGAACTGATCAGGGAACCCTCGGTCCTTTTCGTGGATGAACCCACATCGGGACTCTCATCGGTCGATTCGGAGATGGTGATGACCCTCCTCAGGGAACAGGTTCAAAAGGGTAAACTGGTGATTGTAAATATCCACCAACCCTCCTCCAACCTCTACAAGATGTTTGACAAGATCATCTTTATGGATAAGGGGGGGTACCAGATCTTTTACGGAAACCCATCGGAAGCGGTGATCTATTTCAAAACCAGGAGCAACCATGCCAATGCTAAGGAGGACCAGTGTATCCGCTGTGGAAATGTGGATCCCGACCAGGTATTGCAAATCATCGAGGCCAAGATCGTCAATGAACATGGAAAACTCTCCCGGACCCGAAAGGTTTCGCCCAGGGAATGGTTTACCCGCCTGAAGGAGAGCAATGTTCTGAAACCGGCGGGAAATCCAAAGAATGAGCCCCTGCCAGAGAACTACTACAGCATTCCTGGCAGGATTAAGCAGATGAAGATCTTCTTCACACGCGACATCAGATCCAAACTGACCAATACACAGTATGTCCTGATCAGTATGCTGGAGGCCCCTCTCCTGGCACTAATCCTCGGATTCTTCACCAAGTACTCAAGCGGGATCCAGGGGGACCCCACCGCCTATGTGTTCCGGAATAACGAAAACCTGCCGGCCTACCTTCTAATGAGTGTGATCGTGTTTCTCTTTCTTGGGCTTACCATCAGTTCTGAGGAGATTATCAAGGACCGGAAAATACTCCAGCGGGAGTCCTTCCTGAACCTGAGCCGGTTGAGCTACCTCAACTCAAAGATCCTGATCATGTTTACAATATCGGCCCTACAGGCACTGGCCTACGTGCTGATTGGCAACCTGGTATTCGAGATCAAAGGGATGGTCTTCAGCTACTGGCTCATCCTCTTCTCCACCTCCTGTTTTGCCAACCTACTGGGCCTGAATATCTCCTCGGGGCTCAACTCGGTGATTACAATCTATATCCTGGTCCCCTTCCTGCTGATCCCTCAAATCCTTTTCTGCGGGGTGCTGGTAAAATTTGACAAACTGAACAGGAGGCTCTCCAATCAACAGGTGGTTCCTCTGATTGGCGACATGATGACCTCCAGGTGGGCCTACGAGGCACTCTCGGTAGAGCAGTTCAGGAATAACAAGTATGCCCGGGAGTTCTTCGAAATCGAACAGGCGATCAGCAACGCCACTTACAAGGAATCATTTCTGATTCCCACACTCCGGACAAGTCTGGATGAAATGGCAAAATGGATTGAAACAGATAAAAAGCAGGAACAGGTCCTTACCAAGCGGGCCATGCTGTCTGAACAGCTGAAGATCCTGAGCAGGGAGTACCCCTCCGTTCCTTTCCCCGGCGAAGACGATTTTGAAGCGGCCAGAGAGTTCCTGGAGCAGGTTACCCTGCAGGCCAGGGAGGACAGGAGTAATGGAAGTAAGGCTAAAAGCTTCCGGAAACAGGAGCTGATCGATGAGCTGGGAGGGATATTTGCCTACGCAGCCTTCAGGGATGCCTATGAGAACAGCCAGCTTTCAGACCTCCTGCTGAACAACACCAGCATCCAGAAAGTGGAACAGAAGGGGGAAATACTGGTAAGGTATTTCCATCCGGCCTACCTGGTTCCTACCTCCAGGATCGGAAGGGCCCAACTCTATGCACCCGTGAAAAGAATCGGAAACTGGGAAATTTCTACCCCCTGGTACAACGTGGGGGTGATCTGGATCACATGTCTTGTACTCTACCTTACCCTCTACCACGATTCACTGAGAAAAGTCCTTTCTTTCTTCGAGAATGCGAAGATCAGAAAGAGATCCCAAGGGTAAGTACCAGGCTGTTGTTGTTAACCATCAGGGGCTCTGTATTAACGACCGGACTCAGATCGGGCTGGTACAGGATCTCAGCAAACAATTCTCTCTGACTGAGCTTGAATTCTGCTCCGACACCCATGGAAATCCCCAGGATAAAACGGTTCTGCTCTTCCAGCGGAAACTCCGATTGGGAAGAGTAATAAAGGAACATATCAAGCCTGGGGCCAATAAGTGCATATGGTTCAATTCCGCCATTTCCCGTCCGGGCCCTCAACATGGGGGCAAGGCTCAGATACCTGTGCCTGGAGGTGGCTTTCTCTCCTTCATTGACAATCACCCGGTCCCCTTCAAGGTGGTTCACAGAAACCGATTGTGTGGTGGTGGAACTACCCCTGCAGGCAAAAGCCAGGTCGGTCCGCAGGCTGAAGTGGTCCCCCTTAAAAGCTTCAGCAAAAAGAACCAGGGAGGGGCTGAGAATGGGATCGGTTTCGATCATATAGTTAATGGAGGTGATTTGGTAGGACTGGTTGGAGAGTGCCACACCGGCTCTCACGCCCTTACTGGCAATGAACTGTGCACCTGCCGCTTGAAATCCGGCAAGCAGGATCAATCCAATGACCATCCATCGTCTTCTCATTCTACCAGAATTTTAAGAATTTCCTCATGGGAATCCGACCTGAACCGGACAAAGCAGATCCCATTGCCAAGCCCTTTGAGATGGACGCCGTAATCCATGAAAGGGACGCAGTCCTCAAATGTGCCTGCATAGACCAGAGTACCGGTGAGGCTGTATATCTCCACCCTCACATCCTCCTCCCTGCCTGACATGGATCTGAAGCTAAACACCCCCTTGTTGGGATTGGGCCAGATAGTGAAGGGAGATGAGCTTTCCATAATCTGCGCTCCTTTCTGCTGGCCGGTGATCTTGTTGAGCACCTGGTTGCGAGGGTCAACTGTGATACTGTCAACCGTGTGAACCATCGGGACCTGGTATACCTCCTGGTTCTTTTCCTGGAACACCCGCAGGAGGGTATCTCCTCCCTGGTAGTGGATCATGTACTCCATGGACATCTTAAACAGCGGATTGCTTTCAGAAGAAGAGGTCTGCGTGGAACGGAGGGTCAGGACGCCATCCTGCTGTTCCCGGCTTGTTTCATAAATGGGGTATCCCGCACCAAAGTACCACTGATCAAAAAAGTCCGTAAAATCCATACCGGAGGTCTCCTCCAGTACCTCCTTAAAATCGAGGCCCGTTGCCACACTGTCGGCATAGACAGTGATGAAATTACGTAGTGTCTCAAAAAAGATATCGTCATTTTGCAACTCGAAACGGATCATGTGGATGATGGCCATCCCTTTGTTGTAGGAGAGGTTCCCGCTGAAGATTCGCAATGGATTGTATGCCTCACCAGCTGGAATAAAAACTGATCCTTCGGGCTCCCTGAGTGCCCTTTCGAATCTGTACTCCCGCTCCCCGTCGGCATACCCGGGTTGCAGGGTCTCCGTAGCCAGGTAGCCTGCATAGGTGGCAAAACCCTCATTTATCCAAATATCCTGCCATGTGGCGCAGGTAAGGTAGTTCCCAAACCAGGAGTGACCCAGCTCATGGGCAACCAGGTAAAATTCGAAATTCCCCATACCGGTCATGGTCTGGTGTTCCATTCCACCTCCCCGTGGCCAGAGGTAGTGCCCATACTTCTCCTGCCGGAAGGGATAAGGGCCAAACAGTTCACAGAAAACATCCATAATGGGCAGGGTTACATCGATCTGGTTCCTGTAGGTATCCAGGCATCCGGGTGTGTCGTAAACGAAATTCTGTATGAGAAAGGGCTCCGCAATACCCGGCGGTTGCGATTCCAGGTTATACTCAATGTAGTCTGCCACTGCAATGGAAATCAGGTAATAGTCAATGGGATAGTTTGACTTCCATTCGTACCTCACCTTGCCATTGGGGTAATAGGTAGTGCCTGTATGGATACCCTGCGAAACTGCCATCAGGTCATAATCGGTGGTGATAAACACATGTACCGAATCGGCCTTATCCGCCAGGTTCTCCTTGCAGGGGAACCAGTCTTTTGAACCGAAGGGTTCCGAACTGGTAAAGGTGACCGGCACATGCCACTTTTTGTCCACCTCCATAAGCATCCCCCCACCGGTCTGTCCTCCGTATTCGATCTGTGCACTGATCAATGTTCCCCTCTGCCCGGGTGTATTCAGGGAAATGATGACCTCATGATCGTGCCGGGAAAAGGAGTGCTCCTCCCCGTCTATCATTACACTTTCCACATCCAGACTGTTGGTGAGTTCAAATACCAGGGTTTCCAGCTGACCGGTGGTAACCTCCACCAGAACGGTCACACTCCCCCTGATCCTGTCAGAGCGGTTATCGGCTTCCACATCCAGTCCATAGAATTTGACATCATACCCGGTCAGAAGAGGATTGTCGTTCAGTGCATCCACTCTGTATGTAAGCGGTGCCTGGGCCATCGCCTGGGAAGAAATGAGCCCGCTTGCAATCAATAATAATAATATGTTCCTGGCAGCTTTCAACTCAGGTTGAACTTATTGTCCTCAAGATAATGCATAATAGAGATGCATCAAAACCAAATTACCCTATCCTGCCCGCATGTGTCGTCTCCTGAAAGCCCATGTACCAAAGAGTGCGTAAAGGACAGTCAGCACAAGGATTGCTGCGATCTCGGGAAGGGCCTCCCTTATCCCAAGCCCTGTCACCAGAACCTTATTCAGAGCCTCAATGGCCCATGTGGGGGACAGGATATGATTCAGCATGAAATCAACATCACCCACACTGAAGAGTTTCCCTCCCGAAATGGGGAAGGCTGCCCCTGTAAAAAACATCAGCAGGAAGAGGGGAAAAGTCCCGATGATAGCCACCTCCTTGATGGAGCGGCACATGGCAGCCACGATCAGACTGAAACTAATCATGGAGAGCGCTGTGAGGAAGGCGATAAGCAGGATGAAACCGAGGGACCCGGGGATCAGACTATATCCCAGGCTCATGGCCGTCAGAAGGGCCAGTCCCAGTGAAAGGATTGCTATAATAATCTGGACCAGCGATATCCCGCCCAGGAACTCAAAAGAGGTGAGCCGGGAGATCTTCAGCCGTTCCAGGGTCCTGGCCTCAGGTTCCCTTACTATGGCTGCCGAGGTAGAAAAAATAATCATGATGATGGAGAGAATCAGCAGTCCGGGGACATAAAGTTCAAATTCACTCCGACTGCCCGAATGGCCCAGAGTTGTTTCTGTCCATGTTACGGGGGGGCTAATCCCGGCCGACTCAAGCATAAATTTGGATATCAGCTCCTCGGCCCATATGGCCCCAATGATATACCCCATGTCGCTTACATCCCCTACCAATTCCAATTCAGCAGGAGCAGTGCTCTGTCCCCTCAAAGATTCAGACAGGTTCCCAGGCACCACCACCACCACTTCGGCCCTGTTTTTCCTGAGCTGCTCAAGTGCCGTTCCCCTATCCTTTGACCCGGTACAGACCATGTGGGCGTAATCCGTTTCAGCTGCCTCGCTCTGAAGGGCGGACAGCAGGCTGTCACCCAGGTTGACCTTCACGCCCTGGTGGATGAAGCCCTTATCCTGGTTCACAATGATCACTTCATAGCTCGCCTCTCCAGGGATTGACATAAGGAAATAGATGGCTATGAACACAGGTGTCATCACCAGGATCATCACCAGGATCCAGTAATCTCTCAGCTGCTCCCTGATCCCTTTGGTAAAGATGAAGTACCACCTCATGATCTCAAACTTTTCCCGGTGAGGTGAATGAACACATCCTCAAGAGAATTTTCCCTGACCCTCATCTCTGCCACGGTAATTCCCTCTCTCTCCAGCAGTTTGTATATCTCAGGAATCCTTGATACCATATCCTTTGATCGGATCATCATTATGCCCGATTCCATTGCAAGTTTAAATCCCTTTGAACTCAATTCTTTCATGGCCCGGTCAATGGCCCCCCGGTCACCACTCCCGGGCTTCAGCTCCAGGATGTCACCCTGACCGATGGAGCGTTTTAGATTTCCCGGGGTATCCAGCTTCAACAACCTGCCCGAATCGATAATTGCCACCCGGCTGGCCAGCCTCTCTGCTTCATCCATATTGTGGGTGGTGATGATCACTGTCTTTTCAAAAGCAATCTCCCTGATAAAGTCTCTGACCACCACCCGGCTCTGGGGATCCAGCCCGGCCTCCGGCTCATCAAAAACCAGGATCGCAGGATCGTGCATCAGGGCCATAATCACATTCATGCGCCTCTTCATTCCGCCTGACAGGCTTGCAGCAAGCCTGTTCCGTTTTGCTTCCAGTCCCATCCTGCCCAGCAGCTCCATAGCCCTCTCCCTGGCAACAGGTCCGGGAATATTGTACATCCTGGCACTGAAAACAAGCTGCTCGAAACAGGTCAGCCTGCTCCATAAAATGTTCTCCTGCGGACATATACCAACCCTGGAACGTACCTCCGGGCCCCTTTGAGCTCTGAGCCCCTTCCCCTCCACCAGCACCTCTCCGGCAGAAGGCCTGAGCAGCCCGCACATCATTTGAATGGAGGTGGTTTTACCGGCTCCGTTTGGACCCAGGAAGCCAAAAACCTCTCCACGCATCACCTGCAGGGAGAGGTGGTCGACTGCTGTTAAATCCCCGTACCGCTTCACCAGTTCCCTGACTTCCAGGGCCGGGGTGGAATCTGTCAAATTCGGATTCATAGGCCCAATCAATTTCGGAATTTTTTATCTTTGATCCAACTAACCTATAAATGTTTCATCATGCCAAGAATTTTTACACCCGTCGATATCAGCCAGGAAGAGAAAGAGGTCAGGAAAGACTATTTCGACCGGCATACACCATTCGTTATTTGCGAACAATTTGCAAAAGAGGGTGAAAAATTCAGGGTGAAGGTGAAAATGGGTGCCGAATACACACATCCGGACGACCCCGACCACCACATTAAATATGTGCAGCTGTGGAACCGGGAGACTTTCCTGGCAGAGGCCCATTTTGCCCCAGGCACTTCTGGCAACCGGCCGGAACACGTGGAGGTGGATTTCTACATTGTACCCGGAGCAGTTAGCATGAACCTGTCAGCCATGGCGGTGTGTACAAAACACGGATTGTGGCAGAGTGAATCCCGGGAGGTCACCATAAGGAAGGCTTAAGCAGCAAACCTGCACTGTCATATTACCATACACCGATTTTTACCGCAGGCTTACCGAATAAGTCATGCTTTCTCGTGACAGGAGTTCTTTCTTTGAATTAGCAAATCAGAGAATCATGACACTTCAAACTGAATCAGTTTACCGCGAAACGTTTACCCGGAGCCTGAACCAGCTCTTTCCGGAAGCATGGAGAATATCCCGATCCAACCCGGCTCAGGGGCTCTTCCTGCTTCAGAGCTACCACCGGCAAAAGCGCAAGGCAGCCATCAGGAAAGAAGCTGAACGGAACGGAATCACCACTCCCCCGGTTCTTATTTTCAGCATGACCACCCAATGCAACCTGAAATGCAAAGGTTGTTATGCAATGGCCAGGAAAGAGTGCCCGGATGAACTCCCCTTAAGCAGGATCGCCACCCTGTTCCGCGAAGCTTCTGAGCTGGGAGTAGGGGTGATTATGCTTGCCGGGGGAGAGCCTCTGATGAAACCGGAAGTACTCTGGGAGGCAGGGAAACAGAGAGATATTATCTTCCCGGTATTTACAAACGGCATGCTTCTGAACGAGGGAAGCATCCGCTATTTCAGGCAAAACAGGAACCTGATCCCGGTTCTCAGTGCAGAGGGTGGCAGGCACAGGACCGACAGCCGGAGAGGAACGGGCGTATACACCAGGCTGCTGCAAAATATGGAACAGCTTCAGAGATCGCACCAGATGTACGGGCTCTCCATCACCCTTACCCGGGAAAACTTCGAAGAGGCAACTCAGCCTGAATGGCTCAATACACACAGGAACCTGGGATGCACTCTCTTTTTCATGATTGAATATGTGCCACAGGATGAATCGGAGATGGACCTTTGCCTGACCGATGAACAGAAAGCATCACTTCCCGGCCGACTTGAACTACTGAGGAGCAAAAACCAGGCTCTCTTCATCTCTCTTCCGGGTGATGAGGAGAAATATGGCGGATGCCTGGCGGGAGGGCGTGGATTTGCTCATATCAGCGCCTCAGGGAACCTGGAGCCTTGTCCGTTCGCTCCCTACTCAGATATTAACCTCATGGAGAATAGCCTGGCCGAGGCCCTTCAGTCGCCTTTCATGAAAACAATCCGGGACTCCCATCACCTGCTTGGCGAGGCAAAAGGTGGGTGTACCCTCTGGGAAAACAGGGAGTGGGTACAGTCGCAATTAAGCCACACTGCAGCTCAACCAGCCTAATCTATAAGTTCTTCCGGTTCCTCCTGCACATCGTACCCCGAGGTCCCGATAAAGGAGACAAACGAGATCTTCCATTCACCTTCAATCTTTTCCAGGAAACGGACCTGGATGCTGTTGATCTCGTTCACATCCCCCCCATAGTCAGATGACCACTTCTGGTCACACACCACGAAAGCAGAATTGGGATAGAGTTTCATACGATAGTTTGATTTCTCCACGCTGATGTGCAGATCGGGTCCCAGTTCATCTTCGGTTTCATCCCCGGTCATATGCTTTGAAACATCCTCCCAACCCTCGACAAAAACGTAATTATCAGCACCGGCGGTGAGCCTCATATTGAGAGAGTCCTGCACATGAGTAGAAAACATGGCCTCAAAATCCCGCGCCAGGTAGGTATCTGTCTCCTGGTTAATTACCTTGATAATGGCTGCTTTCTCCTTCTCTGTATCAACGGTCTGCCCACACCCTGTGCTGAGTGCAACAAAAACTACTGCTATGAATAAAAGTGAGTATCTCATGTTAATATGGTATTAGTGATAGAGTGGTTATCTGCAAAATACAAAAATGGACTGTGAAAGTCAATTTATTATTACATTTGCTTTCGTGAAACTGCACTTCACCATATGGGTCATCCTGCTTTCAATATTCACTCCGGGATTTGCCATACCACACGACCACCAGATCCCTGAAAAGGGGGTGCTTGACCTGAGTAATACGGTCATGGACAAGAACAGTCTCCACAACCTTAACGGGGAGTGGGAGTTTTACTGGAAGGAGCTTCTCACACCGGCCACCTATCAGAAAGGGAAAACGAACGGGGAGGGAATCATTGTCAGCGTCCCCTCTTTCTGGATCGACTACGAAGTGAAGGGAAAGCAGCTAACAGGTTTCGGTTTCGGAACCTATGCGCTGACCATCATCCTTCCGCCGGAAACAAAAAAGACCATCTGCATAGACATCCCGGTTTTTGATGTGACCCACAAATTTTTCGTCAACAAGCGCATGGTGAGTGAGAATGGAATTGTGGGGACCTCACAGGAGACGGAGCAACCGTGGTATGAACCTGGCTGCTTTTGTTATATTCCAGACCAGGATACCCTCCGTCTGCTAATCCAGGTGTCCAATTTTCATCACCGGCGGGGAGGGTTCTGGCAACCGATATTAATCGGAGGCTCCGATGCAATTCTGGACAGGGCCGAGAGGCGAAGAATATACAACTACACCACCATGGGGATACTATTCTTTTTCATAGTTTTCTTTTTCATCTCATGGCTCTTCTACAGGAAGGATTCTTTGACCATCTTTTTTTCATTAACCGCCATCGGGATGCTGATCCGGTCGGCCAATACAGGCCTATTTGTTTCGAACATTTTCGTCGACACCTCGTGGGTGTGGCAGATCCGGATGGAGTATTTCGGCTCCTACCTTGGGTGCTTGTTCGGGGTAACCTGCCTGCACCGGATGTTCCCAAAAAAATACATGAATCCTGTCATCACAGTGAACTTAATCATCTTCAGCCTACTTATAATCTCAATCTTTACCCTGCCTCCAAGCTTGTTCTCCTATGGCATGCTGGTTTTCCAGCCTCTGATCCTTCTTTTTACTGTCCATTACCTGGTGCTCAGCCTGGCCGGAAGCCTTCGCGGTAAACTAATGGATATCATCTTCTTCATCTCTCTTGGGCTTTTCATATACACCCTTGTAAATGATATCCTGGTGGCCAATTCGGTCGGCACCTCCAGCCGCAGCTACCTGTCACAGATCTCTTTCCAGATCTTCATCCTTGCCATGTCGGTGCTGATCATCATGCAACGTGCCAAAAACTATAAAGCCAGGATCAGGCTGGAATCCTCACTCAGTTTCAAGAATAAAGTCCTGTCAGTGATCGCCCACGACCTGAAAAACCCTGTGGCAAGCATAGCCCAGTTTGTTGACCTGATCAAGGCCAAGCCGGAACTTGTCGGCAAAAAAGAGATTCTCTCCTCGCTGAATGAATCATCCCAGGCAGCAGTCTCCCTGCTGGACAACCTGCTTTACTGGGGAAGGAGCCAGGACGATGAGCTCAAGGTTTCACCAATTGAACTGGAGCTGGAGAAGGTTGTGTCACAGGTGAAGTCACTGTTTACCTTTATAGCCGAACAGAAGAGTGTGACACTCACCTCATCCGTCAATCCCGGCACCAGGGTCTATGCAGATATTGATCTGATAAACATTATCATTCGAAATCTTATTTCCAACGCATTAAAATTTACATCTGCCGGAGGCATCATTACAATCGATGCACAACAGGAAGGGGAAGAGGTACACATCTCGGTATCAGATACCGGAATCGGAATCAAACCTGAAATCCTGGAACAGTTCATGATAGAGGGCCAGATTGTATCCTCCGTGGGAACCGATAGTGAGCTTGGAACGGGACTGGGCCTTCAGCTGGTCAGTGACCTGCTTGCAAGAAATCATGGAATTCTGAAGGTGGAAAGCACCCCGGGCAAAGGATCCACTTTCACCTTTACTCTCCCTGGGGAAAAACAAAAAACAAACAATGAAAATCAATAAAAATAAAAAGTTAAAAGATGCTGAAAACAGGATCCTGCTGGTTAGAGGAGAAGCTGATCTGATAGATTTGCTTCCCGACAATAAACAGTACCTATATGTAAAAGAGAGATTCACCGCGGATAAAAAGAGTGTACAGATTAATCTGCTCGACCACCAGCTCTTTATCAGCAGGCTGGATACAGAGAAGATCCCGCTGAATAAAAGGCTGGAAGAGGCCCGGACATCAGCGCATTCGGCATTTCAGGCTATCAACGAGCTGGACATCAGTAAACTGGTAATTGTTAACGGGGGAGTATCCCCTGAAGAGTGCATTGCCTTTGCTGAAGGCCTGGCGCTGAGCGGATACCAGTTTCTGAAATACAAAACCGGTGATAAGCCAAAGCCTAACTCCCTGAAGGAGATTAGCCTGCATGACCGGGGACTAACCGATGATCACATATTGAAGCTAGAGAACCTGGTGAACGCAGTATACCTTACTCGGAACCTGGTAAATGAACCCCTCTCCTTCCTGACTGCTGTTCAGCTGTCCAAAGAGATTGAGCTTATGGGTGAAGAGGCCGGTTTTACGGTGGAAATATTCAACAAAAAGAAGATCGAATCGTTGAAAATGGGCGGACTGCTGGCTGTAAACAAAGGCAGTATCGATCCACCCACCTTTTCGGTCCTGACCCATAAACCGGAGAATGCAATCAATAAAAACCCAATCGTATTGGTGGGGAAGGGTGTTGTTTATGACACCGGCGGACTCAGCCTGAAGCCCACGCATGACTCCATGGACCACATGAAATGCGATATGGGTGGAGCAGCAGCTGTGGCTGGGGCGATCTATGCTGTGGTAAAAAATGAGTTCCCCCTCTGGATCGTTGGTCTGATCCCGGCCACAGATAACAGGCCCGACGGCAATGCCTATGTTCCCGGCGATGTGGTGACCATGTACGACGGCTCCACTGTGGAGGTCCTGAATACTGATGCGGAGGGTAGAATGATCCTTGCCGATGCCCTCAGTTACGCCAAACAGTTCGACCCCGAAGTGGTCATTGAACTCTCCACCCTCACCGGATCGGCTCAAGCGGCCATCGACAAGTATGGGATTGTCGGCATGGGAAATGCCAGCCGGGAAGTGATGAACAACCTGATTGAAAGCGGAGATTATGCTGCCGAACGGATTGCTGAGTTTCCTTTCTGGGATGATTACAATGAGCAACTTAAATCGGAGATTGCTGATCTGAAAAATATTGGTGGAAGATATGGGGGAGCCATCACCGCCGGAAAATTCCTGGAGCACTTCACCGACTATCCCTATATTCATCTGGATATTGCCGGCCCGTCATACAACAAGGCCCCTTATAACTACCGGGGAAAAGGCGGAAGCGGTGTGGGCGTAAGGATCCTTTATCATTATCTTCTGAACCGTATCGTTTAAGCAAACAACAGATGCACAAAATAAAAATCGGGATATCCCACGGGGATGTCAATGGAATCAGTTATGAGGTTATCATAAAAACTCTGATGGACTCAAGAATGGAGGAGATCTGTACCCCTGTCATTTTCGGCTCCTCAAAGGTGCTTGCCTATCACAGGAAAGCACTGAAGATAGAGGGATTTTCACCAGTGAGTATCAACTCCCCTTCCGAAGCCAAAGGTGGCAAGGCCTACGTGGTTAATTGCGTGGATGAGAACATCCGTGTAGAGCTGGGCAGGAACACCGAAAGCGCAGGGATTGCCTCTTATACTGCCCTGAAGGCTGCCACCGATGCCCTTGGCCAGGGCGCCATCGATGCGCTTGTAACCGGACCTGTGAATAAGCAGAATATGCAGCAGGAGGGATTTAAGCACAAGGGGCATACCGAGTACCTCCAGGAGCGCTTCGATGTAAGCGAGGTGATGATGCTGATGGAGAGTGACCTGATGAAAGTGGGCCTGGTAGCGGGCCATGTACCCTTGGCACAGCTCAGCAGCTTTATCACCACCGAACTGATTGTAAAAAAGCTGAAGATACTCTCACGCTCCCTGCTGGAGGACTTCGGGATCAGGAGCCCCCGTATCGCTGTTCTGGGACTCAATCCGCATGCAGGAGACAACGGTCTCATGGGGAGCGAGGAGCAGGAGGTGATTATACCTGCAATCGAAAAGGCCCGGACGATGAAGATCCTTGCTTTTGGCCCCTTTCCCGCCGATGGGTTTTTTGGAGCTGGACGTTTCAATCAGTTTGATGCTGTTCTTGCCATGTACCACGACCAGGGATTGGCTCCGTTTAAAGCGCTGAATATGGAGGGCGGTGTGAACTTTACAGCCGGCCTCCCCGTTATACGTACAAGCCCGGCACACGGTACAGCATTTGAACTGGCAGGAAAAAACATAGCCTCTGCAGCTTCTTTTCGCAGGGCCATCTACACGGCCATCGATGTGGTTAGAAACAGGCATCTCCACAAGGAGATTTCCAAAGACCCGCTCGGGACCGAGAAATCCCGACCCAACGGCAGGGATGAATCGCCCGAAGACATCTAACCAGCCAATGGAGAGTAACAGATTCACACCCGTTGTTTTCAGGCGATGGTCCAATAAAAAATGGGCCATCCTGGCCAGTTTTCATAGAGTCATACTCATAGGTACACTCTGCTTTAGTAACCTGTTGCTTGCACAGGACACCATATCGGCCAGGTCGGATCACGGTAATGTTCAGATGCTCATGGAACTGGAGGAGGTGGAGACCTCTGAAGAGATGCCTGCCCAGCTTGAAGAGGTTTCCCTGAAACCTGTCATTCTTGTCACATCGAATGATATAAGTAGAGCGGCAGCCAGCTCTCCTGAAGAGCTTCTGGAACACCTTCCTCAAATTGATATCCGGCAAAGGGGAAAACATGGAGTACAGGCCGACCTCTCCATCATGGGAGGTTCTTTCGACCAGTCGATGGTGCTGCTCAACGGGATCAATATTTCAGACCCGCAAACCGGGCATTTCCACCTGAATATCCCTCTGGATCTCCACTCAGTACAACAAATTGAAATAGTCACGGGTGCATCTGCCCGAAGATACGGCAGCAATGCATTCAGCGGTGCGATCAACCTGGTCACCCAACCTGTTGATTCAACATTTCTGAATGCTGGATTCAGGTATGGTCAGTATCATTTCTACAAAGGGCATCTAAAAACCAACCTGTGTGGCAAGAACCTCTCCACCCAGGTGAGCATTAACGCCTCCGGCAGCGATGGCTACAGAGAGAACACTGATTTCAGAACCACCCACGCGTTCATTCATTCAGCCACCAGGCCCGGGAAACTAAGATTACATATAATGGCAGGCATGAATAGCAGAGCCTTTGGTGCAAATGCCTTCTATTCCCCTCGGTTTATTGACCAGTATGAAGAGACCTCAACGGGCCTGGCAGCCCTGAAACTTGTCAAAAGAAACCTGAAGACAACATGGACCGTCACCTCCTACTTCAGGTTAGGCAGGGATCATTTCCTGCTCGACCGGCATGATCCTTCCTTTTACTCAAATGACCACCTTACCATTGTGGGGGGTGTTGAAATCAGCGGGAAAATTTCCACTGTGGCCGGGATTACCCGAACGGGACTGAATTATCGGCGTGAAGAGATTCGAAGCACCTCATTGGGAGAACCCCTTGATGGGGGAAGATGGGTGAAATTCAATGATACCATCACTTTCACCCATGGCCATGTCCGGAACCAATATAACTGGAATATAAACCACATGTATGCCTGGGGGCCTGTTACTTTTTCGGGCGGAATGCTGGTTCATCTGAATCCGGACCTGGACCACCTGCCCCGGGTATATCCTGGAATGGACCTAAAATGGAGGCTCCCGGGATTGTTCAGTGTGTACATCTCGATGAATCAATCCATGCGTATGCCCACCTTTACGGATCTATACTATCAGGGACCTTCAAACGTGGGCAATCCCCTTCTGTCCCCCGAGCGGGCAGCAACATTTGAACTGGGAATCTTCCGCTCATACAAGGGATTTTATGCAGGTATGAATGCATTCTACAGACAGGGAAAAGATATGATTGACTGGATATGGATGGGGGATGAAAAATGGCATACTATGAACCTGACCCGGGTTAATGCCGCGGGTGGTGATATCCAGCTTAATTACAGAAGGCCGCAATCTGAAGGTGCTGCTATCCGCCTGGAGTCTGCAACTCTTTCATACACTTTCACTCATTTAACCAGGGTCTCCCATGAAGTCAATTCCAGGTACCTGCTTGATTACCTGAGGCACAAGATGGTGGGCGGAACAGATGTAAGCTTTTACAAACGTGTAACGCTTTCACTGAAGGCCAGCTACCAGAAGAGGAACGGAAGCTACATGGCATTCGATGCAGGAACGGGCCAATCGGTCAGTCAACCTTATGAAGCTTTCATCCTGTTGGATGCAAAGCTCACCTGCTCCATTTGGAAAATCCGGCTTTTCGCAGAAACCACCAACCTTCTGGATCTACCTTATCACGATATTGGGAATATCACTCAGCCGGGAAGGTGGTTCATCGCCGGATTTGAGATTCGCTAATCGTTTAGCGGAATGGAAGACGCTGGTATACGAACTGGAATTCCTGGCCGTCAATGGGAAAACAGAACATGAGATATGCTGTTTCCGGGTGACCGGGAAAACAGACAAACCCGTTTGTTATCTCTCCGGGTGCAAGCCCCACCTCTTTCATCGTCTCCTGGCGGATCACCTCTTTCTCCCTGGCAAGCTGCTCACGTTCACCATCAATCTGTTTGTTCACTGCCCCGTAGTGGCCGGGGGTCCCTGCGGTATTGAATACCGCCTCAAATCCGGAAATAATTTCGGCTCCTGCCTCCGCGAAGCCCTCAAATATATTGAAATTTTTTTCAGACTCCTGCTTTTCAAGTGCACGGTCGTACCATTTGTAAAGCTGTTGCGGAGCCTCTGCCATCATAGGAGGGAAACGGGACGAGTCAGCATCGGGATTATCCAGGCTCAGGTAGTAAAAATCGGAAGGATTTACTGATATTTTATGGCCGGTCTCATTGAATACCACCAGGTCAAGCACCAAACTCTCCTCGCTCACTCCCTCATAACCAAGCTCCAAACGTATCTGGTCGCTGGAAAGAGGGATGTACTCCCTCCCGTTCACAAAATTGCCTTCAGGTGCAAGAGGTGCCAGCTTCACCACCTCCTGGGAAATAGTATGGGCTGAAAATCCCAGGGCGAAAATCAGGATCGCGTATAATTTTCTCATGCTGCAGGCCTTAAGTTTACAGACCTGGAACAAAAACCCTGCCGTTAATGGAATTTAGCCGATCAGTTCAGCGTATGCTTCGGCCGACATCAACTCATCGAGCTGAGCAGGATTGGAGATCTTAATGCGGATCATCCACCCCTGTTCGAAGGGACTGGAGTTGATCAGTTCGGGTGAATCTTCCAGTGCGGGATTTACTTCCATTACGTCTCCGTCAACAGGCATATAAAGATCCGAAACGGTCTTCACAGCCTCAATGGTTCCGAAAGTTTCCCCTTTGGCAAGGTTCTCTCCTTCAGTCTCAATCTCGAGAAAAACAACGTCTCCCAGCTCTCCCTGGGCAAACTCGGTAACCCCGATCACTACCTCATCACCTTCCACACGAATCCACTCATGTTCGGTGGTGTACTTCAAATTATCAGGAATGTTCATAGATATTGTAATTTGTAATTAGTAAATAGGTAAGCGGGTAAGTGAGTAAGTAGTCGAATCAATACTTACCCATTTACTTACTATTCAAATGTAACAATTTCCGAAATAAATACAGCCTGCTTTAAATCATAATTCCTGTCTAAAGAGTGAAGGTCAGGCTGAATCCAACATTGTAGTTGGCATTGGGGTAACTATTTGAAATATAAGGCGTAGTCATCCGCTGGTCATAGAAAGCCCGGATGCTGAATTTATCACTGAGCATGTAATCGGCCGATGCCTTGATACTGAATATCTTTTGTCCGGCTGTGATCTCACTACCCGAAATATCCTCAAGTTTCCGGATCACCGTACGGTTGTTGCGCATGGAGAAATCAAGACGTATATTCAGGTCGCTGTTGTACTCCTTCTGGTTGATGATCAGGGGCACCTCGTTGAACCTGAAACCTGCACCAAAGATAATCTCCCCGCTGTTGACCTCGTTTACCTGGGTATTGGCCATGTTCAATGACACTGTCCTGGACCTGCGGTACTCGATGCGTGTGGTGAGGCTGTTTTTCCAGTCCATGTTCAGATCGAACAGAGGACTGAAATTCTCATTGATGCTCACTGTGTTGACGTTTTGCTCCACCATAAAGTTGCCCTGCAGGTCCCGGAGGATACCTGTGGAGTCTCTGAAGAAGGGATTACTAATGAACGATCCTACGCTGTAGGTGGAGCGGTAGGAGTGGTTCATGACAATGGAGTTCACATATGTTTTGAGAGCTTCAATCTTCCCAAGTCCGTCGAACCTCACCTGCCAGTTAGGCAGGATATCCTTGATGGAAAGTTTCATGTCGGTAGTGACCTCATTCACATCCCTGTTCCCATAGGCTGCCATGAAAGAGGGGATCAGCACTGCCTGTGAGGTGGCTCCAAAACCCTCCACATAGCCGGTTGAGTCCCTGTACGGATCCAAGCCCTCCACCGGCACTCCATAATGCTTCGAACCCAGGCGCTCGGAAATTGTCATCCTGTACTCATCCTTTAGCTTTGAAAATGTCTTTGAGCTCTCCACTTCAGAGTCAATCTTTTCAAAAGCAGTTCCCAGCGAGATATAGGACATGCTTAAGTTCCCGCTGTTTACCAGGCCGCGCATATCCTTGAGTGGCAGATCACCATTTGAGTCAGCAGTAAAATACTCTCTTGTATTTTCAGCTTCCAGGTGATTGGCTGTAAGGTCGATCTTCAGGCCATTAAAAGGTTCAATATTGGCACGAGCGGTGAACCTCTGGGTGCTGTTTATGCTGAATGGATCATTGAGAGCTGGATCAGTACTCAGAACTCCCCTGCCGAATGCATCTTCTGCATACCTGGAATCGTCGTGCTGCCACCCTGAAATAAATTGCCATCCAGGCTCCAATCCGCCGCCGTATTTTTGCATACCGAAATAGTCTGTTGTGGGAAGGTATCCCGGAAGCAGGGTTCCGCCGCTCTTCGAGTAGGTGATATTCACCGTTCGCAGTCCCATTATCACCCTGAGGGAGGTTTCGGCGATCACAATCAGGGGATTCTCCCCTTTCTCGATGGTCCCGGTTACGGTGACCGTGGCCCTTCTGATGGACCTGTCGGATGTGAGCCTGATACGTGTATCACTCAGAGTTTCCGTCAGTACCTCCACCGGCTGGTTGTTCTCGTCAAGAACCTCCACACTGATCGTCTCGGTTCTCAGGTTGTGGGTTACATACCTTCCTTTCCCTTCACGCAGGTAGAGGTTATCCTTGCTGTAAATCTTGGTTTTTGTCCGGGTCTCCTCCTCCCGTTGCCTGCTCTTGGCATTGCGGTACTTGTTATTGATCTCCTTCAGGTAACCTACCTTGTTATAGAGGTTCACCAGGTTAAGCTGACCGTTCAGCTGGATGGTGTTAGAGTTCTTGACCGAGTTTCCCAGGTTGATGGGGCCCAGCACAGGATCATCCGGAATTATCGGACCGGCATTCCACCCGTAGGTGCCGCCGTAACGGGCATTGGCACTCATCCAGTCCAGCACAGGGATCTTATTGATGGGAATGTTATAGGAGAGGTTGAAAGAGTGCACATAACTGGTGGTCCTGCCTCCCGACAAAATGCTGCTCCAGAGTGAATCCTTGTAAATATCGTAGCTGTCCAGCTCCCGGTTCCAGCGTCCTTCAGGCTCATCGATCCGGGCCAGGTTGGAGTTGGAGAAGTCAAAACGTAGGTTTTTGGTCAGGTCAAATTTCAGGTCAAAATAGCGGTTCCACATGAAATCCTTTTTGAATGTGGGATCCACGATAAACCCGGGATTATTGAGGTTCCTTACCTGTTTCTCCAGGTAGTAGCGGTCCATGTTGGTCCGCCAGGAGATTTTCGACGGAGAGACGTTAAAATTGAAATCCTTCACCAGCCTGAGCCATTCGGAGTTCATCCATTTGACTGTTTTGAAAGGCTGGACATTTACAGGCCGTGTATTGAAATTGTAGCTGACATTCCCCCTTACCTTCCTGGTGTTGTAAAAGTCGAGGTTGGGACTGCGGCTCGACATCTCATTCAGCGAGAAGCTGGCTGACCAGTTGGACAGGCTGTAGATCCTCTTCTTTGTCCCCGCCTTATTCATTCTCACATTGGTAACAGCGAAGGATTTCCGCTCCACCAAGTCCCTGGAATTCCTGATAATGGAATCTTTCTCAACTTCCGTCTCAGCCTCTTCGATGGCCTCCTTAAGCGGAATGTCCGGATCCAGGGGATTATACTCGGGATTGACAATGGCTTTGGAATAGCTGGCAAAAACCGGGATATTCACACCACTCTCCTGCTTGAAGAACTTACCCATCTGCAGGTTGGAAGAGACATCATACTGGATAATCTGCTCACGCTGCCTCTCATTCACCTTCTGTTCAATGCTCCCGAATCCCGGCTGACTGGTGTTCCCCGCAAAGGTCACATTTCCGAAATCGGCCAGCTTCAGTGTGGCCCGGCCGTTTGCTGCCCAGCCACCACTCTCATTGAAGTCGGTAAGACGCAACTCGTTGAGCCAGATCTCCCCCGATTTGGGGAGTCCGTCGTCACTGCGGAAGTCATTGGTACCCGATTTGGGATTTCGGACCCCGATCATGATGGTCCGGACGCTGCTCAGATTGGGATTCCCGGAAACCGAAATCCTGTTCCCCTTTTCATCCATGTCAGAAAAAACGGAGGTGATGGCAACATCTCTGTCGGGATCACTCATAGCCCGGTTTCTCTCCTGTTTCAGTTCGGTAAAATCGTCAAGTACAATCTCAAACTTATTCTCCGCCGGCCATACAGTCAGCCGGTCATTTTTGTTGTCCACGTAACGCCCGGGAGGAGTCAATTTCAGGGGCACCTCATACTCGTAATAGTTGCTCTGGTAGTCGGTTCCCAGCCTGATAAAGGCAATCAGCTCATTGTCCTCCAGGGGGATCTCCGGAATCGCCTCGGCATGTGCCTCCATCCGGATCTTCCTGTACTGCCGCATGTCCAGTTCCGTATTCTTATAGGCTGCGCGGGCATCTCCATCGGGCAGCTCGTTGACTTTCAATACGATGGACTGTTCATTTAACTGACGGAGCTGCGGCTGGGTGGGATCGATCTGCCGGTTAAATCCCCAGGGCAACACGTAGTTAACGGGGGTCTTTCCGGCATTCTCTTCGATGTTCACTGCCGATATGGAGAGACTCCCTTCCGTGGGTTCCGGACTGGTTATATCCTCTCCCCCCTGGGTGAAGGGCAGGGCATACCTGCGCCACTCTCCCCGGACCAGATCGAGCCGGGCAAACCTCAGGAAAGTAGTATCCTGGAAGCCGGTCATAAACATCCTCATGAAACGGATGGTTTTGAAATCGGAGATATCTCCCACAGTGCTTTCATAATCAAATACCGGGATTCTGAACTGGTACCAGGTCACATCGGCCTTCTCCCCATTCTCGTATATCACCCTGTCAACCACCTTATCCACGATGTTGTTCCTGCCTACCTGAAGGGAGTGCTTGTCCAGGTCGACACGGTATTCGAAATAGCTCTCTCCCTCACTGAGGGTATTATCCCTGTTGATATCCTCAATATCGGGCAGCGAAGTACCCGAGGTGGGAAACGACTCCTTGTTGTCGGCATCGCTGGGCGAGTTGCCCTCGTGGTTGTTGTAATCCTTGTAACGGGCCAGAATAGTTGCCCGGGCTGCATCGTGTACCGTGGTGCGGTAGTAACTGTAGTTATCGGACGAAGGATCTTCAAAGGCCCGGTCGCGTGCCTCTGCCGTAATGCTTCCCGCATTGTACCGTGCCTCCATCTCGGCCAGGTAGTCGGTGGGCCGTTCTGAGAAAAATTGCACCTCATCTACTGTAGAGAGTCCGTCCAGACCTACGTCCTGGAACTTCCTGGTTTCATCCCCGGCACTAAATCCCTGTACCAGCGACTGGGTAAGGGGAATCCGTCCCCATACTGTTGTATCCACCTTCTCCACCACTTCGGTAGTGGGCAGGCCGTTCTCAAAGGTTTTCCTGGAGTCCTTCAATACATCCTCGGAGATATTACCCAGGTTGAAGTAGAGCTGTCCGCCGTTATGATCGGGCATTTCAGCAAAGGGATCCATGAGCCAGAACTCGATGAACTCCACGTTGGCCTGTTCAAAATCGGTGGAGTAGATCTCACGCATCATCCCTCCCCAGCGCTCTTCCGGCTCGAGCAGGCTTCCATCACTACCAATGCGCTCATAATCATAATTATAAGGTCCTCTCTCCCGGGGATAATAGCCCATATTCAATACCGAAATCCGGGTGGGCACCCCGTTGGGATTCTCCTTGTTGGGAAAGATATCCTGTTCATACACCTCGTAGAGGTAGGCACTCGACTGCATGTCGGGATTGGCCTTGATGTAATCGGGGGTCCGTGATTCGTTGTTCAGGAAGAGGGGATCGATGTGGTACCATGCCAGCTTGGCCCGGTTATATCCATACCTGAGGTTGTTATTCAGTTCAGCCTCGTCGAAAGTTCCCCGGGGCGTACTGGCCAGCTTCCAGGAAGAGAATTGCTTCAGGTCGATGGATGTTTCACTACCCTCGAAATCATCAATGTAGGCGTTCCCCTCTTTTTCAATTGCCTTCGAGTGGCCCGGAATCAGCTGTGCGAACTCTCCTACCACGGTCAATGATGAGGGAGCCTTGGTTTCCAGGAAGGGCAGCTTATCCACAATGGTGGTGATCAGCTGGGACTCGGTGCTGTAGTTTCCATTTAATCCCCAGATGGTATTAGATATGGGTTCATCCCCGATGTTCACCTTCTGGGTAAGCGGCCGCTCTGTGAGGTGCAAGGCCGTGGCTCCCAGATTGAACTTATCTGAAACCTTATAATCCAGGTGTGTCCCCACCAGGGTCTTGGTCTGGAAGTTAAAGAGCGATTGATTCTCGAGGGAGATCCGGATCGGCGTCCCCGACTCCAGGATCCCCTGGTTAATGATATTCACCCTGCCCAGCATATAGTCGACCGTATAGTCCTGTCCCTCCATCAGCTCCCTTCCCCCGGCTGTGACCTTGACCGATCCCTGCGGCACGTTCATGGCGTTGAGCATGATCTCCGAACTGCTGGAAGAGGAGTACTCCCCGGCAATGAGGAACTTATTCTTCTCTGCAATCTGCTGGGCCTTGGTCTTGGTGGAGTCATAAAGCTCCTGGAATACATATTTCCGGACCGCCAGTTCTGCCGCATCGCCGTCCAGGCTGTCACGCAGAATTTTCTCCAGGTCTTTTCCAAATGGTTCCAGAAGGGGAAAAAAGACCCTACCGTTTGAGGGATTGATGGTGATCCCGGTCATGAAGTCAAAGATCCCGTCGGGATAGGGATCCTGTTGGGAGTTCATTTTATCCAGGTTGAGTTGCTGGATCAGGATGGTTCTGTCAAGCCCCTTCTCCGGGATATAGTTAATATTGTTCCCTGTCTTATCGTCACGGTAGAGTACATCCAGGGTAAAATCCTGCTCCCCCACCTGGTAGGCTCCCAGTGCATAGACGTTTTTCATCATCAGTTTCCAGGTGTAGGTCCGCGGGGTAAAGTTTGTGGGCTTGATCAGTTTGAGAATCAGCGATGAAGGTGCACTGATCCCGCTCGACTGGGACATCTCACCCACTTTATAGGTCTGGCCGCGATAGGTATACTCATAGGCCACGGCCAGGATCTCGTCGGTATTCAGTGAGGTGTTCAGGGAGATATAGCCCAGTTTCTCATTGAAACTATACTCCCGAGAGGAGAGCAGTCTTGCATTTTCGATCTTTTCAAAATCAACACCCAGTGTCAGCCCGGCAGTCTCCAGTTCACTTGTGACGTTCTTAATTTCCCTGATGGCCGCATAAGTATTGGTCAGTTGGTAGTATGCATCATTCAGTTCATTCCTGGGATAATTACCGGCCTGTGATTGATCACGGTCAAAGAACTCGGGGTATGGTTCCGCCAGGTCGTTCACCGCCACAATGTTCCGCGACTTCTCAAAATTGGTGGTCTTATTTGTGACCCAGACCTCTATCCGTGTGATTGAGATATCAGAGGTAATCACGGGCAGGCGTGCCAGGGCATCATTGTAGGTTTCCCTGTTATAATCCGACAGGAAAAAGTGCTTATTGGCATCATAATCATCGACTGTGACCGAGTACTCACTGAGCTGGGCACCCCCCTGCACGTTGATCACCGACGATTCACCCTTCTGCTGGGAGAAGACGGTGGTAACGGTCAGCTTACCGAACTGCAGTTCGGTCTTCAGCCCGAAAAGGCTCATGCTCCCATTGATCAGGGATCCGGGCAGGGGCAGGTTCACATTCCCCGCCTCGATCTTCTTGATGATCTCATCCTCCTTCCCGGAATACTCCAGCTTGGTCTGGTTCTCAAAATCGAAAGTCGCCTCGGTATTGTAACTGATATCCATGGCAAACTTGTCACCAATGGAACCGGCTACGTTCATAATGATCTTCTCATCAAAGGTGAAGGAGGGTACACTCCTGAGCCGCTCACTGATGTTGGGATTTTCCTGTTTGGATAGGTTAAAGCCGAAGATCAGTTCAGCACTTCCAGAGGGAACAATATTGATAGTATTTGAACCGAAAATCTTATCGAATGCCTCCCCTCCCACCTGTATGGGCGGGATAAACGAAAGCTGGCCCTCCAGCGCTTCACCACCTGACTTCATCCGCCAGTATTCCATGACCTGCTGCCTGAATTCATACTGCTGGTATTCCTCCTCGGACATCAGTGTGGGATTGCGGTAGTTCCATGTACCGATGGTCTCCGAAAAGATATACTTTTTGGTCAACGGATCGTAGATTACCTTCGAAGAGATATTGGAAGGATTCTGAAGGTAAAGGGGTGAGTTAAATGAAGATGACGAGAAGGGGTAC
The DNA here is from genome assembly GCA_024244665.1 of Bacteroidota bacterium. The sequence goes on from JAAEOI010000401.1 coordinate 55,493, forward strand.
CCGTCCGAATCCGGCAATGGATAGTTCAGAGTGGAGTCCTGTGCATGGGATCCAATTGCCAGCAGAAGGCCTATGACGAGCAGGAATATGTGGGTATGCCTTTGGTTCACTACATAAACTTCAAGGCAGCCTTCACTACCTCTTCCACGGTTAGTTCAGGCTGCTCTGATAAAATTCGGGTCAGGATCTTCTCAACACTCTTCTTTGGAAATCCCAGTGCCACTAAAGCAGATAACGCTTCTTCACGGCTCGTATTGTCCTGTGAAAAGAATAATTCATCAATTCCGGCGCCTTTCCCGACCTTATCTTTCAGATCAACGATGAGCCGCTGGGCCGATTTAGCTCCAATCCCTTTGATTCCCTGTAACACAGAGACATTTCCAGCCAGGATTGCCTGTGTAACCTCATCGGGCGACAGAGATGAAATGATCAGGCGAGCCGTGTTGGCTCCGACCCCCGAAACAGAGATCAGTAAACGGAAAATTTCCCGCTCCTCCCTGCTGCCAAAACCATAAAGGATCTGGGCATCCTCCCTGACCACAAAGTGCAGGTACACTCTTCCGCCGGACAGATTGCTTACCTGGCTGTAAGTATTAACAGAAATATTGATGTAATAGGCCAGGTGGCCTGCCTGAACGATAAGATGCGCCGGACTTTTCTCTACAAATTCCCCCTCGATAAACTCATACATACCCTGTGGTTTTGGTATGCTAAGATAGTAAAATCGGCAGAGAAGATCAGAGGGTTTTCTTCAACTCGGTTGTATCGAAGGCTTCCACCATATCTCCCACCTTGATGTCGTTGAAATTCTCAATGTTCAGGCCGCATTCAAGACCTGAAACCACCTCTTTTGCATCATCCTTGAAACGCTTCAGTGAACCCAGATCCCCGCTGTAGATCACGATACCGTCCCTGATGAGTCGCACGTTCGATGTACGCTTGATCTTTCCTTCCCGTACAATACAACCTGCGATTGTACCCACCTTGGTGATCTTGATTGCATCAAGCACCTCCAGAGTGGCAGTGATCTCCTCCCTGATCTCGGGCGACAACATTCCCTCCATGGCGGCTTTCACCTCCTCGATGGCATCGTAGATGATGGAGTAGAGGCGGATATCAATCTGCTCCTTCTCAGCCAGTTTCCTGGCACTCAGAGAGGGCCTTACCTGGAAGCCGATCACGATGGCATTGGATGCAGCGGCCAGCAGAATATCTGATTCGGATATCTGGCCGACAGCCTTGTGCTTGATGTTCACCTGGATCTCCTCAGTACCCAGTTTGATCAGGGAATCGGACAGGGCTTCAATGGAGCCGTCCACATCACCTTTCACAATTACATTAAGCTCCTGGAAGTTCCCAATGGCAATCCTCCGCCCGATCTCGTCCAGGGTGATATGTTTGGTAGTACGCAGCAATTGCTCACGAGCCAGTTGCTCGCGTTTGTTCGCAATCTCCTTGGCCTCCTTATCGGTATCCAGCACATTGAAGCTCTCCCCTGCCTGGGGCGCCCCGTTTAGCCCGAGAATCAGCGTAGGAGTAGCAGGTCCCGCTGAGGTAATTTTCTTACCTCGCTCATTGAACATGGCCTTCACATGACCAAAATGTTGTCCTGCAAGTACTACATCACCTATATCCAGTGTTCCCGACTCAACAAGGATGGTAGCAATGTTACCCCTTCCCTTGTCCAGGGTTGATTCAATGATGGTTCCACGTGCACCCTTATTCGGGTTAGCTTTCAGATCCAGCAGTTCGGCTTCGAGCAGCACCTTTTCAAGCAGCTCCTCTATATTCATATTGTTCTTGGCTGAGATCTCCTGGGACTGAAATTTTCCACCCCAGTCCTCCACCATATAATTCATATTGGCCAGGCCCTCTTTGATCTTTTCCGGATTGGCTGCCGGAAGGTCGATCTTGTTTATGGCAAATACGATAGGGACACCAGCTGCTGCTGCGTGATTGATGGCCTCCACGGTCTGCGGCTTTATTCCGTCATCGGCTGCCACCACAATAATGGCAACATCAGTAATCTGGGCTCCCCTGGCACGCATGGCTGTAAAGGCCTCGTGACCAGGAGTGTCCAGGAAGGTAATCCTTCGCCCGTCTTTAAGCTTCACTCCGTATGCACCGATATGCTGGGTGATTCCACCCGCTTCACCGGCAACAACGTTGGCATCCCTGACAATATCAAGAAGCTTGGTTTTTCCATGGTCAACGTGGCCCATTACAGTAACAATCGGGGGCCTTGGGTGAAGATTTTCCGGATCGTCCTCCTCCTCCTGGATAGAGGCTACTACATCCACACTCACGAATTCAACTTTGAAATGGAATTCATCGGCAACCAGGGCCATGGTTTCTGCATCGAGGCGCTGGTTAATGGAGACAAACAGTCCCAGGTTCATGCATGTCTGGATCACCTCGTTGGCCGGCACATTCATCATGCTGGCCAGTTCATTGACCGAGACAAACTCGGTTACCTGCAGTACGTTTTGTTGTTGTGCAGCATGTTCGGTCTCCTCCTGGATCCGCTGCTGAACCATATCCCTCTTTTCGCGCCTGTATTTGGAAGTTTTGGACTTGGTCCCCTTGTTGGTCAGTTTGGCCAGGGTATCCTTAATCTGCTTCTGTACATCCTCTTCCTTTACCTCCGGGCGGGAAGCGCGTTTTCTCTTCTTGCCTCCTTTAATATCTTTCCTGTCAGCAGAGCTTTTCTGCTTGGCCAGGTCGACCGGTCCATCTTTCCGGATGCGCTTTCTTTTCTTCTTCTCCAGGTGGAGATCATTGTCTTTGCTCGAAGCAACCGGCTTCTTCTTGGGCTCCCGCTTCTCGGGAAGCACAATCTTTCCAACAACGGTCGGGCCACTAAGCTTCACAACCCTTGTGGGGATATGATTATCATCCTCATTCTTATTCTTCGCTCCTGCTGCCTTTTCAGCTTCCGCTTTCGCTTCCGCTGTTGCAGCCGCCGCAGCCGCTGCGGCCTCTGCGGCCTCTGCAGCCTTCACCTCTTCTGATTCAGCAAGTTCCTTTGGTGCCTTCTTCTTCGCCTTCGGACTCTTACCTTTAGGCTCAGCTTCCCTGGCTGCGGCCTTTGGTTTCTTGGCTGGCCGTGTTTTCTGATTCATTGAATCCAGGTCGATCTTTCCAACAACCTTGGGTCCTCCATCATCTGCAACAGGCTCCTTTTCTTTGGCGACCGGCTCCTTTTCAGGCTGCTCAATCTCTTTGGCAGCAGGTTCAACAGGTTTCTCTTCCTTTGGCTTGACCGGCTTCTTCTTGACTTTCGCTTTCGGAGCGGCTTCGGGAGTCGTTTCGGGAGCGGCTTCGGGAGCGGCTTCGGGAGCGGCTTTTACTTCAGCTTTTGCTTCTACCTCCACAGTTTCGACAACCTTTTCCGGACTCCCGGCAGTTTTGTCGGTA
>JAAEOI010000402.1 GCA_024244665.1 Bacteroidota bacterium
AGAATGACCTGCTCCTTTGCAATCAGGGCCTCCTTGATGGCCTGCATCAGCTGAGGCGTAAAATGAGAGTGCATCTGTTTTCTTTTGGTGGCGACCTTGGTGTCGGCCAGGACCACCTCGGGGGGCTCTGCCTCACCAAAACGTGAAGAGAGGGTGACATAGCCATACTTCCGGGTGCGGGCATTGTACAGGGTCTCAAAGGATGGGGTTGCCGTTCCCATCAGTACTCTGGCATTGTGGTGAAGGGCAAGAACCTGGGCCGTATCCCGTGCATGATACCTGGGGGCAGGATCATGCTGCTTATAGGTATTTTCGTGTTCTTCATCGATGATGATAAGTCCCAGCTCCCTGAATGGAAGGAATATGGCAGAACGGACCCCTATAACAACTCCATAGGTCTCATCGTCGGTAAGACCCATCAGGTTCCTGTGAACATGAACCCGGTCCGAATCGCTGTACCTGGAATGGAATATCCCTACCCTGTTTCCAAATACCCTTTGGATTCTCTGGATAATCTGGGTGGTGAGCGCAATCTCAGGCAGCAGGTAAAGCACCTGTTTACCCTGGTCCAGCATTTCCCCGATTAGATGGATGTAAAGCTCTGTTTTCCCGCTTGAGGTAACCCCATGCAGCAGCACCGCCTGTTGGGACAAAAATTGCTCTTTGATTTCATTTAAACCCTTTTGCTGCTCCTCAGTCAGAGGAAAGGCTTTGCCCGGAGAGTCCTGTTCAGGTTCCCCCTTCCATAACTCTTCTTTCTCAAACTGTTCC
>JAAEOI010000403.1 GCA_024244665.1 Bacteroidota bacterium
GACTCTTATGGATAAACTCACTCACATAACAAAAGTAATCATCTTCTCGAAGCAGAGCTTCGGGGAACTAACCCCAAAAGAGATTAGGCAAATTTAGTTTTTTACTCCTAAAAACAACAACCACATTCTGAGTCTTTGATTAATCAATGTTTTATGTGTCGAGAGCACTATCTATCGAAAATATTCTGCCGCTATTGGCGGTATAGTGTAGCAATTGGCGGTTGATATGTGGGTTTGATATGTTATGCTGTAGGGTTGGAACGGTGATATGTTTACGGAAGGGTGTAGATAAAGATTTGTTGAAGGGGCAATCATGAAATGGCAGGTTTTTGCAATGCTTCGCCACGCCACTCCCACGAAAAATCCAGTGTGAAGGCAGCGGCATCCTGCCGGAATGGATGTTCTGGCAATCTACACCTGTTTCTCAGTCAGTTCATTACCTGGAATGCTCATATTCCTGCTTCAGACTGGCGGCAGAAAGCGTTTAACTAACATGATCGAATGCGCATTTCAAACAGAAAAACGGGGTGTAACCAAAACTTGAAATCCAGGGTATTGTGAAATCAAGTTATGAAAATTCTATGAGCTTGCAATTGAAAAGTCAGCGGCCATCAAATCTCCACTCCCGTACATCTCAGCTATTTCCTGCACTTCAAAACAAACAGGTCCAGCTTGAAATAATTATAGACAGGACCATATTCCGCAGCAAAAACGGCATAAATCAGGATTCGTAAATCCAGGTTAAAAGCCTGATATTAAAGAATGAGAAACAATCTGGGAATAGGATAATGGAAAAAATGCAGATAAAGTGATTACTGGCAGAAGCAAATAGTAACTTTAAATAAATCTAAATCCTATGAGTAATAGTAAATCGAGACTGTTTTTCTGGGCACTGACCGCTGCCCTGGCAGGTTTCCTTTTTGGTTTTGATACGGTGGTTATCTCCGGTGCGGAAAAGCAAATCCAGGACCTCTGGTCGCTAAGTGGCACCATGCATGGATGGGCCCTGAGCGCCGCATTGTGGGGGACAGTACTAGGAGCATTGCTTGGGGGCATCCCCACAGCGCGTTTTGGCCGGAAAAAGGTTCTGGCAAGCATTGGAATCCTGTACCTGATCTCCGCTCTGGGCTCAGCTCTGGCAGGCGGAGTAAGTTCCTTTATTCTATTTCGTTTTATCGGTGGACTGGGGGTTGGAGTTTCGACTGTTGTCGCACCCCTTTTCATCTCTGAGATTGCACCTGCAAAGAACAGGGGGAAATTGGCCGGGATGTTTCAATTTAACATCGTGTTCGGCATCCTGGTCGCATATCTTTCAAACTTCCTCATCGGTACGTTTGCAAGCGATGAGTTAGCCTGGCGATGGATGCTTGGAGTGGAAGCCCTGCCTGCTCTGATCTATTCAATCCTGGCCTTTGCACTTCCCGAAAGTCCCAGGTGGCTAATCACGCATGCCGGGAAACGTGAGGAAGGTGCAACAGTATTTTCACGGATCAATCCCGAGATGTCCGAATCAGAAATAGAAACGCTTGTGAGTGAAGTTGAAAGTACTATGGAAGATGTTGGAAGCAAGTCCCGTTTCTGGACGAAAAAGCTTTCCATCCCAATCACCCTAGCTGTACTGATTGCATTCTTCAACCAGCTGTCCGGGATCAATGTAATCCTGTACTTTGCTCCCAGGCTGTTGAATCTGGCAGGCCTGCAAAATGCCCTTGCTGCATCGGTCAGCCTGGGAGTGACCAACCTGGTCTTCACTATTACAGGCCTCTGGCTCATTGATAGGCTGGGACGACGTGCGCTGCTGTACATAGGTTCTCTGGGCTATATAATATCACTGGGAATTTGTGCGGTCATGTTTCTGAGTTTCACCGAATTTAAGGTAGTTTCGACAGCTATAGATTTAATAAGTAGTTCAGAAAAGATCCTTCAGATAGAAAGCAATGAAAGTCAGTTCACTGATGCTGATAAAAAACAGGCATATGAGGTTTTTTCCTTAAACAAGGCATCTCTCTCAGAAGCCTCCTCCCGAGAAGCTTATAATGGTCATCCGGTTGCCATACCAGATGGAGCCACTGCCGGGGAAACAAAGGTCATTGCGGAACAGGCCAAGGCGGATTCCTCCAATATTCTGGGTATAAGCAGCTTTATCGTTTTGATCAGCATCATCGTCTTTATGGCTGCCCATGCCATCGGTCAGGGCGCTGTGATATGGGTTTTTATTTCAGAAATATTTCCCAACGACCACCGGGCTGCCGGTCAGTCGCTGGGCAGCTTTACCCACTGGATGTTTGCTGCCCTGCTGACCCTTCTGTTTCCCATTGCCATTAAGAAAATTGATGCAGGATTCATCTTTGCCTTCTTCTGTCTGATGATGATTCTTCAATTGATTTGGGTAAGGCTCACGGTACCCGAGACAAAAGGAAAATCCCTTGAACAGATAGAAAAGACACTAAGATATAGTCTCAAAACAAAATAACACCTCTAATATATCTTCTCGATTCAGGCCATCCTGAAGCATTCCTGCTAGCAATATAAAAATTGCACAAAATGTTACAACGCTCTATCGATTAAGTTACAATACTATATCGAATAAGTTACAAATTCGTATCAATTTGAATCACCAGGTACGAATCATTATAAGGTTTATCTATATTTATCACAGCACCGGAAAAATATGGTGAAATCAAGACCATGAAAAAGTCAAATCAATGGATACTCTTTAGCATCTTAATCACGCTACTGAGTTGTCATTCACGTGAACAAAAGGATCTCAGACCCAACTTCCTCTTTATTCTTGCGGATGATTGCTCCAAAACCGACTTGGGTTGCTACGGTAGCAGCGACAGTAACACTCCTGTCATTGATCAGCTGGCAAAAGAGGGAATGAAGTTTGAGCGTTGCTACCAGGCAGCCCCGATGTGTTCTCCCACCCGGCACAATCTTTACACAGGCCTCTATCCAGTAAAAACAGGGGCCTATCCAAACCATGCCTATGCCAAAAAGGGAACTAAAAGTGTAGCTCACTATCTGACTCCCCTCGGGTACAGGGTAGGACTTTCCGGAAAAAGCCACATCGCCACAGAGAAAGAGTTCCCCTTTGAAAAAGTAGGGAAGAGCGGGGATATTGACAATAATTTTCCTGCCATAGAGACCTTTTTTAAGGAAAATTCCGAAACCAACACACCCTTCGCCCTTTTTGTCTGCTCCAATGAACCACACAGCCCCTGGAACAAAGGCGACGCTTCCCAGTATGATGAGGACCAGGTTGAGCTCCCCTCCTACTTTGTGGATACAAAAGAGACAAGGACAGCTTTTTGCAACTACCTGGCAGAGGTCTCTTATCTTGACGGGCAGGTAAAAAAGGTACTTGACCTGTTGAAAGAGAATAATTTGCATGACAATACGGTGGTTGTATTTGCCAGTGAGCAGGGCAACTCTTTTCCCTTTGCCAAATGGACCTGCTATGAGATTGGTGTAACATCTGGTCTGATTGTGCGCTATCCGAAGATGATAAAAGCCGGAACCTCGAGCCATGCCCTTGTGGAATACAACGACATCCTACCCACCTTTATAGAAATGGCAGGAGGAACAGTTCCTGAAATGCTCGATGGTCAAAGCCTGCTGCCCCTGCTTAAAGGGGAGAAAAAAGAATTGAAAGAATATGCTTTCAGCCTGCAAACCACACGAGGGATCATGAACGGTAGTGAATCTTACGGCATCCGTTCCGTGGTAAACAAAAGATACCGCTATATCTGGAACCTTACTCCCGAAGAAGAATTTCTAAACAACATCAACAACTCAGACAGAGAAAAATATTTCCAGACCTGGCGAGAAGCTGCAAAAACAGACGAAGAAGCAGCCATGCTCGTCAATAGATACAGGACCAGACCGGCAGAGGAATTGTATGATGTTATTGAGGACCCGGATTGCCTTCACAATCTGGCGGACAAACCTGAAATATCAGAAGAAAAAGAGTTGCTGCGCCAGAAGCTGCTTACCTGGATGAAGGACTGCGCCGACACAGGAATTGAGACCGAGCTGGAAGCCCTCAGGCACCAGGTTAAATACTTGAAAGCCCAGAAGAAATAACAGGTCGGGCTAAGATTGAAAATGAATTGTTAAATTTCAGGCAGGGGGCTTCCGGGAATGCAACCTCATACCCATTCGATCAGACTAATATATGCGAAACAGCAAAAGAAGAATGAAGATGAAAATTTTGAATGCGTTTTCCCTTGGACTCCTGGGATGCTCAGTGGCAATGTCCGGTCAGACAAATCTAGCTGTCAGCGCTTCAGTCACCGCAGATACATTTCTTGTTGATTTCCCGCCTTCGGCTGCCATAGACGGGGATACCACCGGTGCGGCGGCCTGGATTGCAACAGCTTTGGACACAAGCAATACCGATGAGATCAATATTGCACCCCTCTCTACCGCTTCTGCCGACACTTACAATACCGGGAATGGAGGCAGGCCTCCGGAAGATGCAATTGACGGGATTACCGGTGAATGGACCGGATGGGAGGCATCGGCTGGCGCCTCTGAAACGCCTCACTGGCTGGAGCTAAGCTGGCCATCAGCACAGTCTGTATATAAGGTGGTCCTCTATACAAATCCCAAGAACCTTGGGGACTGGACAATAAGGGGGTATACGGTTCAATACTGGGATGGTACCGGGTACCAGGACCTGGATACGGTGAGCGGAAATAGTTCAGAGGTAGTAACGAGTACCTTCGATACGGTGACCACCACAAAAATAAGGATCTACTGCACAGAGTCAGATATCTCAAGCAGCTTTTACCGAATCAGTGAACTGGAGGTATATTCAGTTTCCAGGATGGAAACCCACTGGCTTGATCTCTCCTGGGATTCTGAACAAAACCTGGGCAAGGTAATTCTCTATACCCCTTCAAATTCCGATCAAACGCTCAAGGGCTTTGATATTCAATACTGGGATGGCGAAGCATTTCAAACAGCTGCTTCTGTAAGCGGGAATACGGCAGCCAGGGTAACAAGTCGATTTGCTTCCGTAAGCACCACGAAACTCAGAATCCTTTGTACAGAACCGGATGTTTCGGACAAATGGTACCGTATCAACGAGGTGGAGGTGTATGACGATCAGATTCCCACTGTGGACGACAGCACCTGGAACCTGGATTTTGAAACCATAAACTACTTCTTCCCATCACCTCCCAACGAGTACAGGATGATCGACTACAGCAGTGGATTTCAACAGGGGACCATTGACCAGTTGAAGGGTTACGGATTCGGGGGCGTACAGACCCACGTAGCCTTTAATAATTACCTGCAGAGTGAGGCCAAATGGGACGTGCTTGTTTCGGATGTCGATCTGGCCACTGAAAACGATATGGAAGTGTGGATTCACGACGAACGCGGCTATCCCAGCGGTGCGGCCGGGGGACTCGTCGTGGAGGGGCATCCGGAACTTGAAAACCGTGGAGTCATCCGGATCAAGCAGAATGGAACAGGTGAGGTCGCTGTCCATATGGAATTGCCAGCCGAAATGGAGTTTTTCCATGCTTCTCTCGCCTCAATGGTAAACGGGGAGCCCGATTATGAAAATGCCGTCGAAGTATCCATCGCGGATCATAAGATCGATACAATCGGACTGTCGGGATCCTGGCAGTTATCGGTATTCGGAATAAAGATCCTTGACCAGGATACCCAGGCACAGTCAAACCCTCAATTTGGAGGGACGGGTCACTACCCGAGCCTATTAAGTGAAGCCGCAATGAAACGGTTCATTGAACTCACTCATCAGAATTATGCCAATCATATCAACAGCATCGGGAATAAGGTAGAGAAGTTCTATACAAACGAGGCAAGCCTGAACTCCACTTACTGGCAATACGACGGTTCGGAGGCTGAATATGCCTATCTGCCGTGGGAGAAAGACCTTCCAAACCAATTCAGGGCCATGCATGGTTACGATCTGATCCCCAGCCTGGATGCATTATTTGAGGGGCCATCATCCGCTTCACGAATGGTGAGACTGCATTTCTTTCAGACCGTGGGTGAGGTAATGGCCAGGAATTTTTCGGGACTGATTTCCGAATGGTGTCATGAAAATGGTGTGCAATTGAGCGGGCATCCCCTGCTCGAGGAATACATGATCCACCATGCCATATTTTACGGCGATTTCATGAAAGTGATGAGAAACTACGATGTTCCGTCTTGTGACCTTCCCGTAGCAAGGCCAGGCAAACAAAACTGGATATTCTGGATGCCGAAATTCATAAGCTCTGCATCCTATCTTGAAGATAAGTACGGAATGGTTGCGGCACTGATCGATCCTCTCATCGGATACGGCAGGGATGATCTTTCACCGGATATTCCCTACATGAAACGGACCATCAACATGAGTTTTCTTTGCGGGGTCAACCAGGTAAACTCCTATATCCCCTATGATGAATATCAGGGGGAAGAGAAGGATGAATTTGTCAGGATGGGAGATTACCTGTCAAGAATGGCCATGATGCTCCGCGGAGCAAAGAATGAAGCCCCCATCGCTATGTATTATCCCATCGAAACATTCCAGTCAAGGTACATAGCTTCCCCCCTGCCCCATAATAAGATCGCAAAAAATTACGCGAACCTTCAGAGTACACTCGACAGGATGGCTGTGGAAATACTGCAGAACGGGCTGGATTTTAATTATGCTACGGCCGACGCCATCCTGAATGCTTCTGTACTGGACAGTGTAGTTCAGATCGGAACACATCTCTATTCAAGCATAATCATGCCCGGGGTGGAGGTGATTCCATTGGATGTACTTAGAAAATTACAGTTCATTGCAGAAGCAGGAATACCGGTGTACTGGGTTGACAAGGCACCATCACTGGGTATCAAAGGAGGTGAACACGTACCCGTCCAGCAAATTGCCTCTACCCTGTCAACCACCTCCGACCCCCTGCCCTCTCTGCTGATGAAAAGGGAAAGGGAATTCAGTATTCATGTAAGCTCAAGCGCGGGTGTCTTATCCATGAGCAGGTTCACCAGGGATGGCCGGAGGATTTACTATATTATAAACGATTCTGAAAATGAGATCACCATTACCGCCGAATCCGGGCTGACCGATACGGTGCAGGTATACGATCCTGTTAGCGGAGAAATCAGCGAGACAGTTTTACCACTTACAGAGAATATCGGCGGATATGAAAGCCTCTTCCTGGTGGAAGCGTTGTCTGTGGCTGAGATTGAACCCATCACTATTGATGCCGGTCCGGACACAATCCTTTGTGAGGCTAATTTCCAGGAGTACCAGCCAGGCAATTTTGTCTCCATTGAAGGAGGCTCTCCCCCCTACTCCTTCTCCTGGTCCTGCGAGTACAGAGGCCTGACAGGTACATTCTATGCCTCCACATTTCTAAATGACACCTCCATCTCACACCCAACTTTTATCAGCGCATTTGACACCCTCAGCTTCACACTTGAAGTAAGTGATAATCATGGAAACAGCGCTTCCGATAACCTTCGCCTGATTATATCTCGATTTAACTCCTGTTTAGCCGATTGTGTTGAATCAATTTACGAGGGTGACAGCGTACAACTTGGCCACTGTATTGGCGGGGGCACCCAGCCCTATTCAATAAGCTGGGAGCCTGCCGGATCACTCTCAAACCCGGCCATTTCAAATCCATGGGCCAAACCTGATTCTGACACGAAGTACACAATTATACTTACCGATGCTGCAGGGTGCAGAGCTGTAAGCTCATGTAGGGTTAAGGTATTGCCCACCGGACTGAATGAGAAAACTCTTTTGAATCAAGGGATATCTCTCTATCCAAATCCTGCCCATACGAACATACATATTGAGGTAACTGATGATTTAATAGCTTCCGAACTTAGAATCATTGACATTTCGGGAAGGGTAATGGAAAATAATATTATAAGAGGGAAACAAACCACCATCAATATTTCGCATTTTCATCCGGGAATGTACTATGTGAAGATTGCCGGAAAAGCCTTTTCCATGAAATTGATTATCAACTAGACCACGATAGATCTAAAATGAAAATCAAGACAATAACAGTAATTATAGCTTGGTTGTGTTTGTCGCTGTCCGGGACATCACAGACCCGGCCAAATATAATATTTATCCTGTCCGATGATATCTCCCCTAAGGAGTATGCTCTGTATGGCGGGACTACAGAATCGCCAGTTCTTGAAAGGATGGCCGATGAGGGTTTGTACTTCCAGACAGCCTGGGCCACGCCACGGTGCATATCAACCCGGGCCATGCTGCTGACGGGTAAATATCCCTTCCGAACGAGGGTATTTGAGAACCAGGTTAATCCACGTGGAGCAAATGGCCTGATCAAACCCGTGGGAGAACGGTATGAAAACACCCTGGGCAGCTTAATGTCGGCCAGTGGCTACCGCACCGCCATGATCGGAAAGATTCAGACCGGAACTGTTCAGAGCTACGGGTTTCAGCGTTGGTGCCTGGTGAACCATGATTTTATCTTTGACATGAGGCATTCTGATATGGATGTGGATGGTTCAAATGTGGTTCAGGAAAATGTATACAATACAGACTTTCTTTTTCAGTATCTGCATGATTTTACCATGGAAGAAGCAGAGGATCCATGGTTTGTTTACATGCCCCTGAATTTGCCTCACTTTGTTCGCAATACCGATGATCCAAATACCTGGGGAGCCCCGTGGGTTCCTGAGCTGGATGAAAACTGGAATAAGACAGGCCTGTTGGTACAAAATGATTTTGAAGCCTGTATCCGTTATATCGACTACAAGATCGGGGGATTCATTGAACACCTGGATTCGACCGGACAGCTTGACAATACCATCATTATGTATGCCGGAGATAACGGATCGGGCAAATACGGAAAATCCAATCCGGATTCTGAAAAGGGCCCGCGGGTTCCTTTTGTGGTGTATGCGCCGGGCTACATGGATTCGATAGGTGCATGTGATGAACTGGTTGATTTTACGGATGTTGTACCCACCTGTGTTGAACTGGCAGGCGGAACATTACCTGCCGGGGATGTGTTTGACGGACATAGCTTTGCACCCCTGATCCTGGGTCAGCCCTTTACAGGCAGGGAATGGATCTTTACGCAATGGTATGGGTGCCGGTGGCTCAGAACAAAACGTTGGCTGATCGACGGCCGTGGCAAGTTTTATGACTGCGGGGATAACCGAAATGAATGGGTCCCGGGTGCCTATACGGATGTGACCATGTCGGAGGATGAAGAGGTAATATCTGTCAGGAAAGACCTGGAACTTATCCTGGAAACTATGCCGGCACCGGACTACGACGATCCGGAATTAGATTGGCAATGGGACAGGGAATGGATCTATCAGAAAAGATATGTGGAACCCTATGTACCTCCCTATATCCAGAGGGTAATTGCAACAAAAGCCCATATCCCCTATATAAGCGAGGTAATTGTCAACAGGGATTTCAAACTGGAGGTGTGGGCAACAGATGAGAAGAATATACCTGATACCAGGATGACTTCTTCCCCCGATCATGGAATAACCGTAACCCTGGAACAGGTCGGTGGTTCGGGCGTTCTCTCATCGGCAGGCGGATTAACAAAAGAATTTGAACAAAGGGGTGTGTGCCGCTGGACCGACCTGCAATATTCAGAAGCCGATGATGCTTTTCAAATTAAGGTCAGCACCGCCATATATGGCAGTGAATATTCTTTTACAACAGATAAGATAACCGCTTCTATTGAAAAGGATTATCTGGTGGGATGGAATTTTAACGATGCCGATGATATTGCGGACCTGGGAATTCCTGAAAACCTGGACAAAACTATCAATGGAAGATCCAGGGGTAATTTGAATAATAATGACCAATTCTCCATAACGGGAAACGATATGATCCCGGCAACTGCCATAGGATTCAAAGGATGGCAGGATCCGGTGGCTTCCACTGACCAGTATTTTGAATTTTTTTTTTCAAGTCTTGAATACACCGATCTGTCCCTCTCTTCCACCCAGAGAGGAGACTATTTTAATGCGCCGAAGGACTTTAAAATCCAGTACAAAATCGGATCGGATGGCAGCTATACAGACATTGGCGGCGGAGCATTTACGCTCTCCTTTGATTGGTGGGGAGCCTCACGGGTAGAGGGATTAGCACTGCCGAAGGCCTGTGAAAACCAGGAACTGGTGTACATCCGGTATCTGCAAACCTCAGACAGGGGTATTCTGGTTAGCACGGTTGGGAACGGCACACAAATATTTGTGGATGATATTTATGTTACAGGTCTGAAATCTGAAACCACATCACTTGACTTTTCAGCCCTGCAGGCAGCATTAGACAATGCCCGTGAAATGATTGATTCTGTAACAATAGGAAACGGGGCAGGGGAATATTCCCAGGCTGTTTTTGAAATGGCAATAAATGCGATCATCGATGCACAAAATGTACAAGATACTGCTACAACTCAGTCCGTTGTGGATGCAGCGCTTGACAATTTTAATGCTGAAATGGCCAAATTCGTGCCAAATGTAACCGGTATTCATAATCTAAACACCAACGGATTGAAAATTTACCCGAATCCTGTATCGGATATGATGTATATCGATACCGGTGAGCCGGTACGATACAAAATAACCGATACCAGCGGAAGGGTAATCATCGATCAGGTTGCAGAACAAAACAGGATTGATATAGGTCCGCTGCAGGATGGCATATATTTCATACAGGTGGTTTTGGAAAACCATTCGGTTGTGATAAAGAAATTTTTAAAATGGAGTCTATGAGAACATTAATTCTTATAGCCCTCTCTCTCGGATTGGGTAACTGTTTTCCGGCACAGGCAACCCCTTCGGACCAGCCTGCGAATATTATTTTCATTTTAGTGGATGACCTGGGATGGTGCGACCTGGAGTGTTACGGAAGCGACTTTTATGAAACGCCTAACATAGACCAGCTCGCCTTCGGGGGAGTCAGGTTTACCAACGCCTATTCGGCGCACCCGGTCTGCAGTCCTACCCGTTCCAGTATCGCCACGGGGAAGTACCCGGCCCGTCTGCACGTAACCGCATATATTCCAGGAAAAGAGAAACCGTATGATAAATTAAGCCACCCGGCCGATTGGACCAAATACCTTAAGATGTCGGAGACCACATACGCAGAGGTACTCCGTGAGCACGGGTACAAGACCTTCCATTCGGGCAAATGGCACCTGGGGCAATTGAGCCCTTTGTACCATGGATTTGATGTGGTTGACAATAATCTTGGGCACAGTGCGGGTACCGATGATCCTAAAAACGACCTGAGATATACCCTCTCCGCCATGGATTTTATTGAAGAGAACAAAGATTCCCTGTTCCTTGCCGTGATCTCCCATAATACGGTTCATGTTCCCCTGGAAACCAGGCAGGAACTGGAAGACAAATACAATGCTAAGGAGCCGGGAAGTTTTGGCCAGGATAATGCAGTCATGGCCGGGATGATTGAGTCACTGGACCAGAGTGTCGGATTGTTGATGGACAAGCTTGAAGATTTAGAATTGCTGGATAAAACATACATTGTTTTCCTCTCCGATAACGGAGGACTGAAAACTGCAACCAGCAACCTGCCTTTAAGGGGTGGTAAATCCCAGTGTTACGAGGGAGGTATCCGGGTCCCCTTTATCGTAAAGGGCCCGGGGCTGCCAGGGAACCGGCAGGTGAGTTATCCGGCGATCAGCAACGATTTATTCCCCACGATGCTATCTATGGCAGGAATCGGGCCGATGCCGGAGGCACATATGGACGGCATTTCCCTGATGCCGCTGCTCACAGCAGATAGTACGGAGCTGGTCCGGGAGAACCTTTTCTTTCATTATCCCCACTACCAGAGCCTTCCACCACATAGTGCAGTCCGTTCAGGCGACTGGAAACTGATCGAGCATCATGAAGACGGGAACGTTGAACTTTTCGATCTTGATACAGATCCCGGGGAGTTGAACAACCTCGCCGCAACACATACAGAGAAAAGAGACGAGTTATTGCAGCTTCTTCACGATCACCTGTCTGAAATTGGCGCCCAACTTCCTGCCCCAAATCCGGATTACGATCCAGCCAGGGAAAATGAAAGCCAGAAGGGAGAAATGGATCCGGAGGAACTGCTACAAACCGAATATCTTAACTGGGGCATCGATCGGTCAGGTCTCCGGGATGCCATCAATGCAGCCCGGCAACATTTAGACACGGCAACTGTAGGAAGCATGGCTGGAGAATATTCGCCCGAGGTATTTGAGAATGCCACAAACGCAATAATATCTGCACAAATTGTCCTGGATACTTCCAGCGACCAATCCGTTATAGATGCTGCACTGGAAACATTACTTGCTGAGATGGCCAGTTTTTTACCAAGAGCCTTTGATGAGCTTGATCTGGCAGCCCTGCAGGCAGCATTAGACAGTGCCCGTGAAATGATTGATTCTGTAACAATAGGAAACGGGGCAGGGGAATATTCCCAGGCTGTTTTTGAAATGGCAATAAATGCGATCATCGATGTTCAAAACGTGCTGGATACGGCCACAATTCAGTCCGTTTTGGATGCAGCGCTTGACAAATTTAATGCTGAGATGGCCAACTTTGTCCCTAATACTACCGGAATTTACCATACTGATATTCCCGGAGTGATAATCTATCCAAACCCGGTATACGGAAAGATCTGCATCAATGCAGAAAATGCGGGGGGATACAAAATATTTAACATTGGCAGTACGATGCTGATCTGCAATGATATAGACAACAATATAATAGATGTAAGTGTCTTACCTGAAGGTTTCTATCTCATTCAAATAGAAATGGAAAACGGGACGGTAGAGACTGAACGATTTTTCAAACGATAATATAAACTAACATTAGTTAAATAATAGTCAAATGAAAACAAATGCAGCTCTTCAGCAACCAAGCGTCAGGATAACCGAGGTTATTCGACGGGTATATTCAGCAGGGCTGACCACCACAACGGGAGGTAATATCTCCATACGTGAAGAAAATGGTGACATCTGGGTGACCCCTTCGGGCATTGACAAAGGAAAACTGCAACCGAAAGATATTGTATGTGTAAATAGTGACGGAACAGTTCAGGGGCATCATAAACCATCATCAGAATTCGCTTTTCACAAGGCCATCTATGAAGCGAGGCCTGATATAAAAGCGGTGATCCATGCCCATCCTCCTGCCCTGGTCTCTTTCAGTATGGTCAGAAAATTGCCTAATACCAATATAATTCCCCTGGCCAGGAATATTTGCGGTCCCATCGGGTATGCAAAATATGCCATATCGGGAGGGGACAAATTGGGTGAAATAATTGCTGCCGAGTTCAATAAGGGATTTAATGCTGTGATTATGGAAAATCATGGAATCGTTATTGGAGGGGTAGATCTGAAGGATGCTTATGTTCGCTTTGAAACCCTTGAATTTGCTGCCCGGACCCAGATCAATGCCAACACAATAGGTGAACCTGTCTTTCTTTCCAACGAGCAAATTGAGGCTATGGAATCCCAGATCCCTGCCGAATTGCCTGAAATGGATTATGTGGAGCATCCTGCAGATGAGCTATCCATTCGTGAGAGTATCAGTGAACTGGTTCGCAGGGCCTGTGCCCAGGGATTGATGATCGGCTCTTATGGTACGGTGTCTGTCAGGTGGAGGGGAGATGATTTTCTGATTACCCCGAGAAATGTTCCACGCTGGGAAATGAAACTTGAGGATGTTATCCAGGTACGAGACGGGAAACAGGAACCCGGGAAACTCCCCAGCAGGGCACTTAGTTTACATGCCCGGATCTATAAAGAACATCCCCATGTAAATTCAATCATACTTGCCCAGCCACCCCATATCATGGCCTTCGGTGTATCCTCTGCCAACTTGAATGTAAGAACCATCCCCGAGAGCTGGTTCTTCCTTCGGGATGTGCCTAAGGTTGAATTCGGCAATCAATTTGACACGGCGGGGACCATTTCAAAATTATTCTCTCCAAGTACCCCTGCCATTATCATCAGGAATGATTCAATTATTGTTACCGGTGACAAGTTAATGCAAACCTTTGACAGGTTAGAGATTGCCGAGTTTACCGCCCGCTCACTTATTATGGGGCATCCACTTGGAGAATTGGTGCCAATGAACCAGGACCAGATCGATGAAATGATTGAGAAATTTGGCTGAGCCTATGTAAAACAATAATTACCTATATGGATTATTTACAAAACCTTCCTGAAGCGGAAGAATTACTTCAAAAACACAATGACGAACAGGGGGTGCTGGAGGTCAACGGACACCTGCACTCACCCTACTCATTTTGCCCCTTTAAAAATATTGAGCAGATGTTCCAGATGGCCGGGGAAGAAGGTGTAAAGGTGCTTGGTATCAATGACTTTTATACAGTTGATGGTTACTCCGAATTTACCAGTTTGGGTCAGAAGCACAGGATATTTCCCCTGCTAAACATCGAATTCATGGGATTGATGAAAGATATGCAACAACAGGGTATCCTGATCAATGACTGGGGCAATCCCGGAAGGACCTATTTCAGCGGGAAGGCATTAAAACACCCCATTGATGTCGGTGCACAGAGCATGAAATTTCTTTCTGACATCCAGGATAGCAGCCAGCTCCAGATGAGAGAGATGATCAGCAAGGCTGATGCACTTCTTGAACAGATCAATGCACGATTCAATATCAGTTACGTGGGGATCAGGGAAAAATACGCCAAACTGCTTGTGCGCGAAAGACACATAGCCAGGGCAATCAGGGAAGCCGCCATGGAGCATTACAAAACCCGTAACCAGGTAATCGGTTTTTATACTTCACTGTTTGATGGTAAAAAATTAAGTACCACCCTGGATGATACAGCTGGTGTGGAGAATGAAGTCCGTTCTGCCATCCTCAAATCCGGTGGCAGGGCATTTGTGCCAGAGGATGCTGATGCTTTCCCCCCGCTCCAGGCCATGATCGATTTTATCCTGGATGCAGGAGGAATACCGTGTCAACCTTTCCTGCTTGATAATAAACTCGGGGAACTGACCCCGTTTGAATCGGACTGGGACAGGGTTGATGAGGTGCTTCAGGCCAATGGCATTTCCTGCATCGAGGTAATCCCGCCACGTAATTCCCGGAAGAAACTGGAGGAATTTGTTGGCTTTTTCAGAAATAAAAAATATATAATTTCCTTCGGAACTGAGCATAATTCGCCGGGTATGTTCCCCATCACGGTAAAGGTAAATGGGGATCAGGAACTCAGCCCGGAGATGAAGAAGGTATCTTATGAAGGATGCTGCGTACTGGTGGCACACCAGTACCTGGTGGCCAGGGGACAAAAAGGCCTTGTCGGACCACAGGGAAGGCTGGATATTGATAAACAGGACCATTTCCGGGAGCTTGGCAATGCAATTATTAAAGAATTCACTAGACAAGAGTAAGACATGGCTACTGATCTGCAGGAACTTGTAAATATTTCACAGTTTTATGGCAGAGACAAGAGGTATGTGATCGCCGGAGGTGGAAAACTTCAGGCGTAATATAGCAGCCAAAAACTGAAAACAGAAAAGGATGGCAACAGTTTTCAAACATGATCAAATCGAGTTTGCTGAGGATATCAATAAAATTGATAACTATAGATTATTGACATCATCACCCCGGTTTTCTTCTATGGTAAAGTCAAAGAATTTATTTTTTGATTTACGCATATTAAATCCCGGGCAGTTTTCATATCCATATCATTTTCACAGACATGCAGAGGAATTGATCATGGTAATTTCAGGCGCGATGACCATGCGGTCTCCTCATGGATTAGATTCTTTGACACAGGGAGATATCGCATTCTTTGAAATGGGAGAAACAGGTGCGCATCAATTTCATAATCAGGGTACGGAACCATGTACTTATATGGATATAAGGACATTAATTGGAGTGGATGTTTGTGAATATCCCGATTCTGGCAAAGTAAACATCATACCATCCCTTGAAATATTTGAAAAAGATTCAAAGGTGGAATACTTCAAAGGTGAAGAGAATGTGATGGAAAAATGGAGAGAACTGAAAAACAAATCATCATAATACTAAGCTAGCGGACTTACCTTTGGGCTCAACTTAATTCAGTCATGACCTGAGGTTATACCGGGGGGACACTTCCTCTGCCTGGAAGTACCGTTATGGAACGAATTCAGTATATTTATTAAAAATGGATTACCTGATTCACACTCAAATTAGTGAAGCATGAGAAATAAGATCGCATTAATTACAGTCCTTTTTTTGATTCTGACACCTGTATCTCTCTCGGGGCAGTCCATCACACGCCTGGTATTTTTCAACCTGCAACATGAAGCCGGGACACCGGAGGCGGACTCCTTTTTTGAGAATACCATGGTGCTGGGTGAGATTCCCAGTTTATCCGGATTCGCAGTGGAGAAAGTGGAGGGCAAGAACTTTGAATATGAATACGTTGTCCGGTTGGAATTCAGGGACAGGCAGGGAGTCCAGGAATATGTCGATCACCGGATCCATAAAGACTACCTGAAGAAGGTATGGAAGGAAAATGTCAGCGGCGGAATGCTGATCGACCTGGTTGGGCTATAATACCTCTTCCGGTGATACATCATTGTGGATAATGTATGCGGGTGAAATCCCATTAGCGGGCAAATCCGGGTCCATTTCCAGTTCGATAAGTATGACTTTCTGCCCCGCCCTGAGCGGAGGGTTGTATCCAAAATCAAAACCTCCCCTAAAAGAGGGTCTGACGTGTCTACAATACGAATCGGCTGAAAGCTGAGAATAACCGGTTACATCCGTTCTCAAGTTTTTAAATAAACTGAAAGGAAATTGAAAACCTCAACGGATGAAACAATTCTGTATCATTTTGTAACATTATAGCAATTATTTGATTTAATCAGGTGAATCGTTCCGTGAGGTTTGTGGTATTTTTATAGTTATACTCACGTTAATTTAGTTTCCATAAACAATACCAAGATGAAAAAAATCTCTAAACCTTTTCTGCTGAGCATTTTATTGGTAGCATTCTGTAGTCATAGTTATGTCGACCCCATTGAAAAAGAATTTCTGAATCCACCCGATTGGGCAAAGCCTCATACCTGGTGGCACTGGGTTGACGGTCATGTTTCAAAGGAAGGCATCACCTAAGATATGGAAGCCTGGAAAGAGGTGGGCATAGGTGGCTTTCAGCATTTCACCATCGGATGGAAAATTCCTTTTGGTGGTACAGAGTACCACTCCCCGGAATTTCATGAATATATGGCTCATGCTATGAGTGAGGCGGAACGCCTGGGATTGGAGGCTGGATTTAACTCAGCTTCAGGATGGTCGTGTACCGGAGGACCCTGGATCAAACCGGAGCATTCCATGAAGATGATTGTGTGGAGTGAAACTAAAATTATGGGGGGTACTGACGAAACAGTAGAACTCCAGATTCCTGAACTCAATGCAAAACAAAAGCCATACAATTTCTACCGCGATGTAGCGGTAATTGCTTTTCCCACACCGCAGAACGACCAGTATCGACTGGAAAACTGGGAGACAAAATCATTGAATGAGCTAAGGTCAAGATCCGACAAGCGCATTCCCACATTTGAAAAGGTACCGGGTGATGCGATAATTGCTGCATCAGAAATTAAGATCATTACCGATGAAATGGACAGCAATGGAGTACTGACATGGGATGCCCCGGATGTTAACTGGACAGTGCTGAGGATTGGCTATACCACCACAGCAGCTACAACCTTTCCCCCTTCAAAAGGTGGCCTTGGTCTTGAAATAGATAAAATGAGCCGGAGGGCTGCCGATATTCACTGGGACGAATTGATTGAAAAAATCATTCAGGATGCCGATGGGAAAAAGGCACTTACAACCATTTTAATCGACAGTTATGAAGTAGGGCATCAGAATTGGACGGATGATTTTCCGCAACTTTTTAATTCGTTGTGCAATTATGATATTATTCCAAATTTGGTGTGCATGACGGGCAGAATTGTGGAAAGCACAGACTATACAGAGAGAGTACTTTGGGATGTTCGAAATACGGTTGCCGAATTCACCTACCAAAACTTCTTTCACTATTTCAAAGAAAAATGTCACGAAAAGGGTTTTGAGCTGGCTTGTGAGCCTTATGGCATCGGCTCTTTCGATGCTTTAAAAGTGGCAAAAATGCTAGATCTGAAAATGACGGAATTCTTTTTATGGGAAACACCCTGGTTCAGAAGGAATCTTTGGGAGTGGACACGTCAGGTTGTATCTTCTGCCGCCCATTTAACAGGCGATAAGATTGTTGGAGCAGAGGCATTTACACGTCATCAGGGCGATTGGACTGCCCATCCTTACAAAATGAAAATAAAAGGAGACAGGGTTTTCTCCACTGGAGTGAATCGCTATATTTTTCATTCTTCGGCGCATCAACCCTGGAATGATGATGTGAAACCGGGCTTCACCATGGGGAGGTTTGGTACGCAATTTCATAGAAACAATACCTGGTTTTATAAATCGAAAGAATGGTTAAAGTACATTACACGCTGCCAGTATATTATGCAAAATGGAAATTATGTAAGCGATTTGCTGGTGTTGTATGGTGATGAACAAGGTTTTATGAGTTTAATAGGAGAGAAAGAGCCAGTTGATATGGATTACATTCCCGGCTACCGTTTTGATTTGGGAGGAATGGGTACGCTTCAAGACCTATCTGTTGATGATAATGGTGACATTAGGGTTACACACAATGGAACACTATTGGAAAACAAGTATAGTTTAATATTGCTGAAACGTGCCGACTTAATGACGGTTGAATCTGTTGAGTTGCTCGGAAAACTGGCCAGCCAGGGCGCAAAAATATTTGCCCCGCGTCCAATCAGAACACCAAGCCTAAACGATTTTGTAAATGCGGATGAAAATTTGGCGAATCTTATCGAAAAATATTGGGATTCAGGATTGATAGCTACTCCCGACAAATTTGAACAGACTTTGGCAAAAATTCAGCCAGATTGTGCTTTGCCTGACAGTACGGAATATTGTCACCACACCATTGATGGTAACAGC
>JAAEOI010000404.1 GCA_024244665.1 Bacteroidota bacterium
CTATTTCAGCGACCAGAACAGCTGGTGGCCCTATTTCAGATACTGGTCAGATTACAATGCGCGGCTTTCAGCCCTTTTTCTTTTTTTTATACCCGTTGTGGATGTAGGGATTATGACCCCGGAAGCCGATATCTGGACAGAGTGGGGCCTCTACAGGGCACCATTCCATATGGAGCCCTGGTTCAACCACGATCTATGGGAAGCATTCAGCAACGCTGGGGTATCGGCCGATTATATCAATGAAGGGGTGATCAGAAGGGCCATTGCAAATGATGGCGAGATGAAAAGTGAATCAGCCTCCTACAAACTTATCATCATACCCGCTGCCAGCTCCATACTTCCTGAAACAGCATCCGCCATTGAAACCCTGACCAGGGAGGGAGTTCAGTTCCTCTTCCTTGACCACCTCCCTTCATCAACCCCCTCCTACTCAGAAAAGGAGAAGGGGGACCAGCTTGTACAAAAGATGATGAGCAGCACATCTTCCTATGATCATACAAGGCTCATGGAGGGCCCTGTAAAAGGTGAGTCTATGAGTGACTGGACAGCAACAATGTTGAAAGAGACCGGACTGGAGAGCAGTGTGGATCTTACTCCTGTAAATGAGAAACTATACCTGTTAAAGCACTATAGTGGCAGTTCTGAGATCTACTTTTTCTCCAACCAGGATGAGTTAAATGAAATCGTGTGTACGGCCAATTTTGAAAGCAAAGGTAAAACCGCCTGGTGCTGGGATCCCCATACCGGTGATCGCTTTATCTATCCTGTGAAGAAAAAGAGCACAGTGGAAATCCGGTTGCAGCCCCTGGAATCTCTTTTGTTGGTTCTTGAAGAAAAGGGTGCCGGTCAGGCTGCCGAGCTTACTTTTCCCAATGAAATATCGGGCGAAACCATCGGTGATACATGGAATCTCAAATTCCACCCCACCGTGGGGGAGCCTTTTGAAACATCCACAGGAGAGTTGTTCCAATTCGGCAGCCATCAAGATACACGGATTGCAACATTCGCAGGCCAGGTGGTTTACAGCACCTCCTTTTCAAGCGGGCAGACCGATTGGGCATTCCTCGACCTGGGTATTGAACAACACATTACCGAAGCCAGGATCAATGGAAAAGAGCTGGGTGTAAAATGGTGGGGACGCCATCTGTACAGAATCCCGGAGGGGGTTCTAAAACAGGGTGAGAACCAGCTTCAGATTACATACACAACCACACTGGCCAACTATGCAAACTCCCTGACCAGCAACCAGGCAGCAAAAAAATGGATCAACCTGAAAAAACCCGACCCCATGGGACTTAAGGGTGACATCCGGTTGCTTAAGAGGAATTGACACTAAAGCCCTGGTAACAATTAACGGTTTTGTAACATTTTCGCAACCATCTGAATCAATCTAGTCACTTTCACCCTCAGGTTTAGACTACTTTTAGCAGAGCAGCCCAAACTAAAGAATAATAAGATGAAATTTAAACGAATTGCAGCATGTTTGACCTGGATAGCTATCTCAATATCAGGGATATCGCAGGACAGGCCTAATATCATCTTTATCCTCTCCGATGATATTTCACCCAGGGAATATGCATTATATGGCGGAAAAACAACATCGCCGGTCCTTGAGAAGATGGCAGAAGAGGGCCTCTACTTCCTTACGGCCTGGGCAACGCCACGCTGTATACCCACCAGGGCCATGTTGCTCACCGGAAAATATCCTTTTCGTACGCAGGTATATGAAAACCAGGTTTACCCGCGTGGAGAAGACCATCGCATTAAACCGGTGGGAGAACGTTATCCAAATACCCTGGGGTCTTTGATGACAGCCAACGGATACCGCACGGCCATGATCGGGAAGATCCAGACCGGCACCGTGCAGAGTTATGGTTTTCAACGCTGGTGCCTTGTAAACCACGACTCCCCCATCTTTGATATGAGGCTTTCGGACAATGATGTGGATGGGAAGCGCGTGGTGGAGGAAAATGTGCACAGTACCGATGCCCTTTTTGCCTACCTGCACAATTTCACAGCAGAAACAGCAGTGGATCCCTGGTTCGTTTATATGCCCTTAAACCTGCCCCACTGGGTCCGCAATCCTGACAGTCCAGATAAATGGGGTCCCCCGTGGGTGCTGAACTGGATGAAAACCGGGAAAAGACCGGGAAGCTTGAAAACACTATTATCATGTATGCCGGGGATAATGGATCAGGCCATATCTTTGATTCCGATATGATACCTTGTCGCATCATATGAATCAAAATACGATAAAGGAACAGAGTGATTCAAATTTAAATCTAGAAATAATGAAAAAAAAGTGGATCTGTCTTGTAGTCATAAGCTTGTTCGTGACAATGGCTTTTGCCCAAACCAAAGAGGAGAAATTAGCTGGCTGGCTCAAGAAATTCCCTGAAGCTGATGCTAACAAAGACGGTGTATTAACTGAGGAAGAGGCCTCAGCCTTCCGGATGAAGCTTCAGGCAAAAACACAAAAGGAGGCATTGCCCGCTCCTACGCATGCTGATCTATCCTATGGACCCGATCCTATGAATGTCCTGGACTTATGGCTGGTGCCATCTGACAGACCGACCCCTTTATTGGTTTGTATTCATGGAGGAGGATTCAGGGGTGGGGATAAAAGCAATTTCAGAAGGGAGCTGATTGAGAATATGAACAGGGAAGGCATCTCCGTGGCCTCAATAAACTACCGGCTTACTAAAGAAGGGCTTCTGGCCGAGGGTGAAAACATGTATCCGGTCCCCATGCATGATGGAGCACGGGCGCTTCAGTATTTAAGATATAATGCCACAAAGTATAACCTGGATAAATCGAGGTTTGCAGCAACAGGCGGTTCAGCTGGAGGATGTATGTTAATGTGGCTGGGCTTTCATCCTGAACTGGCACAGGCAAATCACAAGGACCCTGTGCTCCGGGAGTCTTCCCGTCTCCAGGTTCTGGCACCAAGGGGCGGACAAAGCAGCGTTCATGGTCCTACCTTTTTAGAATGGTTCGGAGTGAAGTCACTGAACCTGGGCAAAAAAAAGGGTGAGGTGCAAAGCTCTATCATGGATGATCTTACGGCTGAACAACTGGCCCTCAGTTTGGACGCATCTCCCATCACGCATTTGACACCGGATGATCCTCCGATTTACTTATATTATGGTGCTCCCAATGAACCTGTGGATGAGACGACGCTTTGGGGTACCTGGGTACATCATCCCATGCTGGGAATCAAACTCAAAGAAGCAATGGAGGTCTATCTGGGAATGGAATGCCACCTGGAATATAAAGGCGGACCGCCGGTTACAGCGTATGAATCCCAGCAGGATTTCATCATTCGCAAACTGAAATCATTGCCTTCGAAAGAGGAGGCTGATGCATTGAAATGGAAGACGACAGGACTAAAACAGGCGAACAGCATGGGCGCGGGCGAAGCGGCGATCCCGAAAAACGGGAAGTTTCGCGTTTTCGTCTTAATGGGACAATCCAACATGCAGGGTGCCGGACGGGCGAATGAACTGAAGGCGCCATATACGGAAAAACACGATCGCATCCGGATCTGGGCAAACGGGCGATGGGAATACTTTGTGCCCAGCCAGCGATTCGGACCTGGTGTATCATTGGCTCATCAGCTTGCCGGTTTCTGGCCGGAGGATCAGATAGGCATTATCAAGGTAGCAAGCGGCGGAACAGGAATATGCGGCTTCGAGAAGGATTGGTCATTTGAGCGGGCCGAACTTACCTATGATGGAAAAAAGGGGTCGCTGTATAAGGATCTGGAGAATGCCATTGCCGAAGCAAAGAGAATATCACAGCCCGAGTTTTGTGGTTTTGTATGGAAGCAGGGTGGTGCCGATGGAACAAAAAAAGAACTCGCGACAGCGTATTATGACAGGCTTTATCAGCTGATATCGGACTTACGCACGGATCTGGGCACCCCGGACCTGCCGGTATTTATCCCATCCTATTTGAATGACAGGAACCTGCTCAAAGCTATTCTGTCTGGCATCAGCGAAGAGGAGTTGTCCGAAGCCAAACAATCGGCAGGCGACACCCCGGAGAACGACGAGGAATTGCTGAAAGCTGTGCTGAGCTACCTGAATGACAGGGACCCGTCCGAACTCAGAAAATCTGCAGGAAAACGTCCGTATATCACTACAGTCATTGCAGCACAGAACAGGGCAGGTCGGGAGATCCCCAATGTTACCACTCTCTATCCCGGCAGGTTGCCCATCGGGGACGATGGAACCCACTACAGCTCCGAGGGCTATATTATGCTCGGGAAGATCACTGCCTCGGCAATCGAGGAATTTTACAAGGCAAAAGAGTAATTCCCGGCAATGAACTATACCTTACGTACCGCCATATCTGAATAGATAGTATTACTTTCAATATGTTTACCATGAAGACTCAAGAGAATGTTCTGGCTTTAACAGTAGCACTGATCCTTATCCTGTTTACCGCAACTGGATGCAACAAATCCGTGCGGGTGCTCAGCATAGCAGGAGGTCATGCCTATGATACCAGTGAGTTTTACCAGGCCATTTATTCCCTTGAAGGCCTGTCCATTGATACCATAACACATCCCCGTGCCAAACAAATACTGGCATCCGGAACAGTGGACAGCTACGATGTGCTGGTTTTTTATGATTTTCTCCCGAAGATGCCACTGGAGGATTCTACCATTTACCTGGAACTCACCAGGAAGGGCGTCCCCATGCTCTTCCTGCACCACTCCTTAGGCAGCTTCCAGGAGTGGGAAGGTTTCAATGAAATAGTGGGGGGAAAGTATGTCATGCCTTTTTCTGAAGGCGATTCCTCCCTCCACTCCGGATACAAACATGACATTGTATTGGAGGTGGAGGTGACCGATCCACTTCATCCTGTAAATGAAGGAATTAGCGATTTCACCATCCATGATGAAGGATATTCAAACATCCAGATCAATGAAGGGATACATCCGCTTCTGTCGACCCGCCATCCCGATTGTGCTCCGCTTGTGGGATGGGTGAACCAGGCCGGGAACTCCGCCTGTGTATACCTGATGATGGGGCATGACAAAAATGCCTATGTAAATGAATCGTACCGGTATCTTGTCCGGAATGCCATTCACTGGCTTAACGATCAATAGCACCAAATCCTTAATACACATGAATGTAATCAAGCTCAGAAACTGGTTCAGGAAGCATAGAGTACCCTCTAAGCTGACATTTTACCTGCTGGGAATTGCATCAACGGTATGGTTCCTGATACGGGTGATCCCGAAACCATCCCGGGCAGGCTATCCCTGTATGCGGGCAGCAGCACCTTTCATGTCTGCCTTTGTGGTTTATCTTCTTTCGCTGGGCGGGATCACCATGGCACTGAGCAAAGCAAAGAAGCATATCCAGGGTGCACGTTACCTGCCAGCTGCGGCTTTTATTTTCGTGGCAATTCTGGGTATGGGGCTTGCCTTCGTTCAGGGCAGCAAGGAAGCCCGGGCTCTTTCTGCGGTTTCCACGGGGCCCGATGATGGTCCCAACCAGCCCATGGGAAAAGCCATAGGCATCCATCCGGGAAGGGTGGTCTGGGCATGGGATCCCGAGGCGACCGATGAAGATTGCCAGGGCTACTTCTTTAATCCAAAATACAGCAACCAGAAGGTGATTGGCAGCCTGTTCAGTGAATCCGTGAAAAAGCTTGCAGGTGAATCCACGGTCCCTGAAGCGTGGGATGCAATTTTCAGGAGCTTTAACAGGAGGAAAAATCAGGTGGAGAAGGGCTATCTCCAGGGGGAAAAGATCTTCATTAAGATCAATCAAACCCTGGGTCAGTACCAATTAAGTCTCGAACAAAGGAGCAAGGGGGATTATGATGTTCTCGGATCTTCACCGAAATTGGATGGCCCTCCTTCAAGGACGTGTCAAACAACACCTTATGTTGCCCTGGAGCTGTTGAGGCATCTGGTGAATCATTGTGGCATCGATCAGTCTGATATTGCCATCGGGGATCCCCAAAATCCGACTCTGGGGCATAATTATGATGCATGGTCGGCAGAATTCCCCGACGTAGTATATACCGACAAGGTTTATGCAACTGGCGGCCGGACTCTGATACATGCCACCGAAGATGATCTGGTGTTCTATTCAGACAAGAAAAACACCGAGAAACTCTACGACATCATTGAAAATGCCGATTACCTGATCAATCTTGCCAATCTGAAACCCCATAGTATGGCCGGAATTACACTAACGGCAAAGAATCATTTTGGTTCCAACTCCAGGGATAAGGCAGGCCACCTGCATTATTCCCTTATAGCCCCGATGGTTCAGGGCAGGCCGACCAATAACGGCTACGGAAAATACAGGGTTTTTGTGGATCTGATGGGCAGCAAGTACCTGGGCAGGAACACCCTGCTTTGTATTGTGGATGGTTTATACGGGGGAGGGTCCGGAGAATTATGGCCTCCGGTAAAATACTTCATGACTCCCTTCCACAATGACTGGAGTAGCTCGATTTTCATATCGGAAGACCAGGTGGCACTGGAATCGGTCTGTTACGATTTCCTTCGGACAGAATGGAACGGGGATAACCGGCACAGCGCTACCAATAACCGTTGGGAATCATTGCCGAGTGTTAATGGAGTGGATGATTATCTCCACCAGGCCGCGGACCGGTCCAACTGGCCGGAAGGGATCATATATGATCCTGACAACAGTGGAGACCCCCTTTCCAGCCTTGGTGCCCACGAGCACTGGAATAATCCGGAAAGAAAACAATATTCACGCAATCTGGGAAAGTCCGGTGGAATCGAGCTGGTATCCATCCCTGAAGAAATTACAGGCCCCGGGGCAGCCGGCATATCAGCAAAAAGAAAAAACAGGCCCATTGCTGAACCCGACTGGGGAAAACCTGTGAATGATCTTGCCGCAGTTGGTTCTGACAGGGAAAGAGAAAAGTCCCAATTCAATACAGTACAGAACATGCCCTTTACCCAAGGATTCTCTGCAAAGAAGTTCTACGACGGATTTATTGACAAGGATAATAATATCTGGTTCTTAACAGATAAAGGCATTGCCTCCGGAAAATTCTCCATGTGGCTCATGCAAACTTTCAATAAGAAAACGGATACGCCTGAGAAGGATCTGAGACAATTTGCCCTCCAGTCTTCCCCGGCGGGAGAAAAGGTCTGGTTCGCCACCCCCAGGGGGCTTATCGTTGCGGACTTGCCCTATGAAACAGGTTATGGCCTGAAGGTCTACAATACAGGAAATTCCTCCATTATTGGCGACAGCATCATCGATATTGTAACAGGCCCCGGTGAGCTTGCATGGATTGGAACTGATAAGGGAGTTTCGGGACTTACTGAGGACAGCTGGCTAAAATCTTATAATGAAGATATATACAAAAAAGGTTTCTTCGATTATTTCCCCATTACTACCATGGCTTCAACACCTGGAGGGGATTCGCTTTTTGTGGCCACACAAGGTGCCGGAGTAGGGAGGTTTTACAGGAATGAGGTGGATGGCATTACCGGGGCTTCTACCTATGCACAATGGGGCCCCTGTATCTTGCCTTCGGATAATGTTTACAGCATCTGTGTCAACGGAGACACTCAATGGTACGGAACTGACAAGGGACTGGCGAGGCATGAGGGATATGAATACGGTAGAGGATGGACCGTCTATTCCACCAGGGACGGTCTGGTGGATAATTTTATCCAGGCCATTGCCCTGGATGCTGAAGGGAAACTCTGGGTGGGAACCCGGGGTGGAATCTCCGTTCTGGACGGGTCTGCCTGGAAAAGTTATACCACAAGCGAAGGATTGGTAAGCAATAACATTTTAAGTCTAATCTGTGATCAGAATGGCTTTGTTTACATTGGAACGGATAATGGGTTTATGGTCTATAATCAAGGAGAATTGTTCTGTTTCCAATAATGAGATATTATGAAAAGAATAACATGCAGTAGTATGGTGCTTGTATTGTTTCTATTGATTCCTGTGCTATGCAATGCACAAAAAAATGCAAATCAGGAAAAACCAAATATGGTGTTTATCCTGGTGGATGATCTGGGTTGGGCAGACCTGGGCTGTTACGGCAACGGATTCATTGAAACACCGGCCATTGACCGCCTGGCTGAATCCGGGATGCGATTTACCGCGGCCTACACCGCCTCGGTTTGTACGCCCTCCAGGGGGATGATCCTTTCTGGACAGTATAATGCCCGGAC
>JAAEOI010000405.1 GCA_024244665.1 Bacteroidota bacterium
GAGGCCCTCCCAAAACGATAGGCTTCAAAGCCCGTTTTGTAGATCAGCACCGGCCATGTTGTGGTTGCGTCCAGCGGACCGCCGCCTGTCAAAAGGTAGACATAATCAAACCAGTTAAACGTCCAGATGACCCGTAATAAAATCACAATCAGGAGTACATTTTTCATGCTGGGCACAATCACGTTCCAGAATTCTTTCCAGGCATTGGCCCCATCAACCCGGGCCGCTTCCTGTAACGATTTCGGAACCATCTGTAACCCCGATAAGAGCACCATCACCACCCAGGGCAATCCCTTCCAGACATGTGCGAGAATGACACACAGCAGCGCCGTATTGAGCTGACCCAGCCAGGGAATGCCTTCCGAGAGGATATTCAGCTTTGTCAGAACCATATTGAAGATCCCATATTGGGCATCTAATAACCAGATCCAGGCAAATGCCGCAACAAAGGTCGGAGTGGCCCAGGGAATGATAAAAATGCCTCTGACAAAACTCCTTCCTCGAAAAGACATGTTCAGCAGAA
>JAAEOI010000406.1 GCA_024244665.1 Bacteroidota bacterium
AAATAATGAGGCAGGCCGCTGAATGTAAATGTAACTTTCATAAAATAAGTATGCCAATACAAATATAACAACCTTTGAAAAAGTGAAGCCAGAATTGGAGAATGTTCAACTTTACAAGTAAATTAGGGACCGGGATGAAAAGCAGGCTCACTGCCATACAACTTGAATATGTGCTTGATCACATCGGGCACCATGCAGATCTTCATGACGGATTGCGGCAGACCCTCTTTTACGGGGTGGACCAGGATCCGGACAAGCCCTCTGTCTGTTTCCCTGCCTCAGAGGAGGAACTCAACCTGGACAATGTGATCCGTATTGAGGATATCCCTGTTTTATACCCGGTGGCTGAGGACACCAATGTATTTTATGGTTTTAATGACAAAAACCTCTGCTTTCACCATGACTTACTGAAGTCCATTTTTCATCTTTTGTCGGGTTATGAAGAGGTGAAAAACGGGACTGCCGACCAGTACGGCAGGTTCCCATACAGTGAATCGCTTCAGTTCAAACTGGGGATCATTGACAAACCTGTCGTCAACTACTACATGGAAATCATACTGAAAGGCATGGGGGAGTTTTGTGAAATAA
>JAAEOI010000407.1 GCA_024244665.1 Bacteroidota bacterium
ATCATAAGGTGGGGCGTTATTCGTCAGAATGTTTGCATTGGAATTCCATATACCATGCTCTGGCCCTGGTTCTTCAGGAAACCACCAACCGTGCTCAATGTGCACAACTTTCGGGTGGATTCCCTTCGCGAGTCTTGCCCTCTGTTTAATCCTCCCACGAACCGTTTGTATCCAGATCCATTCCCCGTCCCGAATATATAGCTCATCAGCTGTTCTCGGATTGATTTCCACGAGGGGAAAGGGATGTTTTCCGCGCAAGGAAGGGATTTGACGATACTCCGATTGAAAATAGTAAGGAGTCCTTCCTCCTGTTGTCAAAATCAGCGGATAATCTTGTGCCAACTCCGGTGTACTTAAAGGACTTTCAGGAGGTTCCCGGTAATAGGGCAGAGGATCGTACCCATACTTCTCCATAATACTCGAATAAAGCTCCACCTTTCCCGAAGGCGTATTGAATCCCCTTTCTTCAAATTTTCTGTATCTCATGGGAACCGATAGGAATCCTTTTTCTTTCAGCTCATCAAAAGTGATTCCCAGCTTTCTTAGTTGTGTGTTGTAGAGGTCTTCAAGAGATTCGATTCCTACAGCCAGATTCAGCCTCCTTGCCAGATCGATGAGAACTTCTTCGTCCTGCCTGCACTCCCCTATCTGGAGAACTTTCTGTTGAACAAGAGCAAAATTATAAGCGCGGAATGGGAGTCCTACGACCTCATCAACCTCTAACCAGGATGCGGCCGGCAGAACG
>JAAEOI010000408.1 GCA_024244665.1 Bacteroidota bacterium
CAGATCTTAATGATCCATTTGGTAGATACAATACCCACCATTGCTGCGGCAGTTCCAACGGCCAGGAAACTGCTCACCAGGCTTTGATCGCCCACATAGTAGGTGAAATAATAGATGGCAATGGCATTCTTGATTGATAAGCCAACAAGGGAAAGCAATCCAGCGAGTGCTATGGTAGCCCAGGGCTTGTTTTTGAACAAGAATCTGAAGTCAGCCTTTATGGAAGTTTTTTCTGCCTTTATAGGCTTCACCCTCTCCTTTGTAGTCTTGAAAGTGAAGAAGAACAAAGCTCCTGCCATCAGCCCGTATATGACCATGGTCCCGGCATAACCCACTTGCTGATTATCTCTGCCAATAAAAGCAACCAGTGCCAGTAAGGTAAGTTGGGGTACAAAATTGCCTGTGAATGAACCAATGTAGCGGAAAGTACCCAGAATCGTACGCTCCTGAGAGTTTGAAGTCATCACGCCCATCAGTGCAGCATAGGGCAGGTTGATGGCTGTGTACATCATGCCCACCAGGGTATAGGTGATAAAAGCATAGATCAGTTTGAAAGTGGTGCTTCCATCAGGGATGGCAAATACGAGTACTCCGGAGACGATCAGTGGAAAGATCATCCAAATCAGCCAGGGACGGTATTTTCCGTGTTTTGATTTGGTTCTGTCTGCCAGCAAACCCATGACCGGATCGTTCACTGTATCCCATAACCTGGTGGCCAGTAGCATGGTGGACACTGCAGCCACTGGTAATCCGGCCACATCGGTATAGAAAAACATCAGGAACTGGGCAAAGATCACCCAGTACATGGAGCTGGCAAAATCTCCTGCCCCGTAACCAATGCGTTCCTTGAGTGAGAGTTGTCCGGGCTTCTTTTCTTTCTTTAATCCGGCAATAGAGTTTGATATTATCGACATAAGTTTATTCTTTATTAGCAGCTGCCTTACCTGTTTAGCAGGAGCAGTCTGAAATCGATTGAAGTCTCCCCTGGAATTTCCAGGGCTTTGAGTGTTAGTAACCCTTTCCCGGCAGTGAGGTGGATTTCCCCCATGTGAATCGGGATAAAATCCTTATAAGGTGATTCTTTTATGGGCAACAGGTAATACTCGTAACCATAGAGCAGCGGATCATGGGCTTTATTGATCACCTTGCTGATTGATTCCTTAGCAAAGCTCAACTCCATTACCGTACCCACATTGTTATCGGCACAGGTGTAGTAGAGCTCCACCTGGTAGCTGCCTTCCTCCAATACTTCCACATCCCAGGTAATGGAATCACTTTCCGAGATCCAGTTCCTGTAGAAGGAGCAGTTGGGCCATTTGTTGGATCTTTCCAGGTTTCCATGACCGATTCCATCCCTGGCGGGTAGTTGTGTGAAAGGATATTCAGGATGACCTACAGGGAACGGGCGCTCATCCTTATCCGGCAGCTCGCCTAAGACCTCTTCGATCCATTCCCCTTTTGCATTCAGCAGGCCTGCCTTTACCTCCGGATATTCACCGGACACATCTTTTGCCTGACCCGGATCACTCTTCATGTCAAACAACTGATCCTGCCAGTCGAGACGGAAATCCTGACTCCGAACACTAACCTTCTGATGCCATTCACTCACAATCAGTCGATCCTTCCAGTCCCCGGCATCCCCCATGATCAATGGTTTCAGGCTCCTGCCATCAAGGGCTTTGGGAGCTGCAAAATCAATCCCGGCAAGATCCGTGAGTGTGGGCAGGAGATCCATGGCCGAAGTGATCTGGGGAATCCTCGTCCCGGCTTCAATATTGTTCTTCCATTGTATGAAAAGGGGGGCCCTTACCCCTCCTTCATCGGTATGCCCCTTCCATCCTTTCATACCCCCGTTCCAGCGTGCTCCGTTGGGACCGTTGTCTGTGAAAAATACCACGATGGTATTATCAGTCAGGCCGAGCTCATCCAGCTTGTCCATAACTCTTCCCACATTCCAGTCTATATTTTCCACCATGGCCAGGGCGGCTTTTGTATACATGCTGTCTTCCTTTTCGGGATCCCTGTGATACATATCCAGGTCCTTCCCCTTTTGCCGCATCCAGTATTCTTCAGGTGCCTGCATGGGACTATGGGGGGTGTTATAGGGAATATACAGGAAAAATGGTTGGTCTTTGGACTCCTCAATAAAGGAGATGGCATGATTTGTAAAATCATCGGTCAGGTAACCCTCGCCCTGAACGATCCTGCCATTGTGTTCCAGCATTGGACTGAAATAATGACCCCAGTGACCCGAACAGAATCCGTAATAATCATCGAATCCCCTGGCATTGGGATGATAAGGAGGCTGCATCCCATTGTGCCATTTCCCATAGGCTGCAGTCCTGTATCCTGCACCCTTGAACAGCTCTGCAATAGTGGTCTCATCCAGGTCGAGCCGTTCTCCTCCGGCACTGGTGCTGTATACCCCACCACGAGCATGGTACCTTCCGGTAAGTAATTCTGCACGGGTCGGTGAACAGACCGGGCTCACGTAAAAGTGATCGAAACTGGCTCCATTAACCGACAACTGGTCTATGTGGGGTGTCTGGAGATTGGTATTTCCATGTATACTCAGATCGCCCCATCCCTGGTCATCGGTTAAAAAAATGATCACATTGGGCTTAGCATCTGAATTCAGATTTCCCCGCTTACAAGCGCTCATGACTAGTACAGCAAGAAATAGGGGGAAAAGAATTCGTTTCATATTTAATCCATATTTACCCACACCGGACTTGAAATTGCTTCTTCCTTATTAGCTTGTTCAACTCGTATGTAATAGAAGCACTTATCACTTTCCTCAAAGTCTTCATCGGTCCAGTTAACACTAAATTCCATGGAATCAGGTGAATATTCTTTAACGACCTTGTTGTATTTCTTGATCTCGACTTTTTTGATCATATCCGTTCCCTTGACCTCAATGTATACTTCAGGGGATCTGTCTGAATTGATCTCCGAACCCATCACGTCTCCATTAACTTTGAAATCAAGCAATATCCGGTCTCCCGAAGTGGCATAACAATGGCGGTCATACATAGCCTCGAAAATACTTTTCCGTTGCAGATCGCCAGCATAGACAGCAATCAGAGAGGTTCCCACTTCCTCTTTTTTCCAGTCAATATCCTGAAACCTGAACTTACCAGCAGTCTTAGTGAACGTATTGGAATACCCGGGTTTTCCATTGTGGTTATCCGAACTGGCCATGATCCCGGTTTTCCAGCCGGCTGCCAGGTAGTCCTGCACCCAATCTTCACTTCTCTGGTGGTCGCTGTAAACCTCAATCAGGCGTTCCAGGGTGGGATTGTGCCACGTCTTATTCCCTCTCCTGCCTCCAAAATGAGGGATAACAATGATGTTTTTATCTGTATAATGCTTCGAGAGCATAAGATAGAGATCTTCAATATGGTTAGCCTGCACCTCCAGGCCCTGGTAATTATTATAGTTGTGATAATTAAAGTTGGCCCGGGAACGGTAAATGGGTGGATCGTCTTCCAGGAAGTACACGTTATGATCCCCGCCTGTTTCGTGGGATCCGCTCCATTCATAGCCTGGAATGGTTACAAAACTCCCCGCTTCGTTGAATTTTTTCGTCACCTTCTTATATTCTTCCCATTCAAGATCTCTCAGATTTTCACTGTGGTTGGAAACAGCACAAAAGTCCAAACCGGCCACATCCCTTCCAAACAGGTAAGACTGTTCATAGCTTCCCCTGCCATCACATGCTTTCGTATGGTTGTGAATATCACCCCAGTAAACCTTTTCCGCCTGATCTTTTTCTGTAACAACAATGGGATTACTCATGGTCTCCATAGTTCCATCGCTAACCACCAGCCTGTAAGTTCCGGGCTTCTTAAATACAAGATCACTAAAGCGATGAACTCCATCATCTGAAGCTCCGAAAGTAAACTTCTCTTTTAGCCCTGCTCCTTTTTCTTCGGCTCGGACGGATATTTTTCCTGTATACGATTCTGCCAGGTTTCCACACCTGTCTTCAGCTCGCACCACGCACCAGCTTGGCTCTCCGGCAACTGCATTGGAAGAAGCCACAACAGTCAGACTGGCCGGTGCCCCTGCAACTACTTCAAGGACCGGATGCTTTTCCATGGGAAAGTAATTGTTATCACCCACAGGGTCCACATAAGTTTCTATGGTGAAAGGATGTTCATCAAAATACTGGACCAGCACTCCCGGAGATCCCTGGCTGGTATCCCCGATGATCACATCAATATTCTCTCCCTCTTTAAGACCTTCTCCCTGGACAAGTACTTCGATCACGTTGTAATAGGGATCATATTTATCCATGTACTCACTGGGAATAATTTCGCTCCAGGGACGGTTGATAAAGGGCAGGACCTTAACCGGACTACCGTTGGAACATTTCACGCTCATATAGGAATGATCTGCAGGCCGCTCGTTCTGAAAGGTGGTCCACCGAACCATATGCATGAAAGTAAACCTAACTCCTCCTCCAGGTTTGATCCCTGCTTTCCCTGCAGTGTATTGCAGCCTGATGGTATTCCAGGTATATGCTTCCACCTGCCCGGGAGAGACGACCCTGGCGCTCCCGATCCCAATTTCCTTACCCTTCTCTGTCTCAGCCAACACATCTGTACGTGGGTATATTACCTGTCCCTGCGCCTGATTAAATCCGAAAACTGCTCCAATACTGGCAAATAAAAAAGCCAGCCCGATCTTCTTCATCTTCTTCATCTCCGTCTTTATACTTACATCCGTTTCTTAGAATTCTATTTCATAAAACACCAGTCCGTGATGTTTTACCATCCCCTCAAGCGTCAATACATTATCCTTTATCCTGGCTTTTGATTTAAGTGGATCCATGAGCTTATTCAATTCCTTGTAGCGCTCCAGGTTCTCCATGAAGAATTCCCTGTCTTCTTCATTTTCAAAAGCTTCCACTGCAAAACTGTCAAAGGGGCTGATTGATATATGACCGGCCATGCCGTATTCACCCTCCATGGGTCCCAGTTCCACATCCTTTCCCTGTTCTTCCCACCAGGTGTTCCAGAAGTTACTGTGATCTTCATCTACCCTCCATTGGGAAACCTTTACTTTACGGTCCTTGCCGGGGATATTATCAAGGATGATCCTGTATTCATCATCTACTTCACTGAGCCAATCCTTGTTATGGTTATAAATTAGCACACGGATTTTATCTCCTTCACTGTTGAGGGAGACCACCGACTCAAGCTGATTGTCTGCATGTTTTGCAGCTCCGCTCCTGACCACATCCATCTTCTGGTCTCCGGCCATTTTATGGCTGAGTTTGGCCAGGTTGTTCAGGGGCATATCAATGATCCCGAACATCCGGTTCGAGGACCAGCTCCAGCGGGTAATCGAACTCAGGTTATGGTCCAGGGCATGTTTGAACTTGGCTGCACTCAGGCTGGTTTCGAAGGGATGTCCCGAGATACCTCCCAGAAGCTGCACCCCTTCTCCGTCAAAGATTGTTCCTTCCTCCCCGATCCCGTATACCAGGTCATTCAATCCGACCGACTCCGCAACTTTTTGCAGCCTTTCGTTGGATTCTCCAAAATCATCGGGAGTGGTGTTCCATCTTGAGTAATAAGAAGTTACTACTGAATGCATGGGCGTTCCGATCTTCCCGGTATAGTAGTTGGTCCCTGTGGCACAGTGTTCGATCAGTGCCTCCGAAGGGAAGATTTTGGCAGGTCCGCATTTCGGGCAGGGATGAATCTGCATCATCACATTCCCCGATCCCATCACTGCTTCCAACCCGGCAACCGTATAGTCATAGAGCTTGTTCAGTTCATTTTTTGAATTCTCATGGACACTGTCGGCCGTAATGAACATCGATGAATTGTTATACTCGGCGATGAAGCCCCACTGCCAGGATGTGATTTCTTCCAGCCCGAAAGTTTTTTCCATTTCCTCAGCCATAGATTTCACGTAGTCATAGTACTGATCAAAATCATCCGGCGGACGGACATTGATATAGAAGGGTTTGCTGATCGCATGCTCTTTGGTAAAGAATACCGGAACCGATCCCACTTTGATCAGCGGTTTGATCCCCAGCCTGACAATGTTCTCACAGGCCCTCACCAGGGGAGAGAAATCATAGCCTTTCTCCGGATGATAGGGATCCACGAACTGATCCCTTGTTTTATCCGAACACCCGGGGTAGCCAGCTATTTCACCTCCTGTGGCAATTTGAAGTTCAACCCTTTCCAGGAAAGGGAAGCGTTCCACCAGGTAATTGGCAGGATAGGCATCTGCCTTATCCAGGAAGTTATCACCCCAGAACCAGATGATCTGGCTATCCCAAACGTTGGGGATGGTTTTGCCGGCCGTATTTACATCGGCCTTAAAAACCACCTGCGAGTGAAGAGACAGGGATAGAGCTGATAAAAACATCAGCAGTATGGACTGCTTTAATAAGGAAAATTTCATGCCTGAATCTTTAGCTTTATACGGAATGATGATAGGGATACGGGTTCTCTTCGTAGCAGGCCTTGATGATATCATCGATCTGTGCCGTGGCCAGCCCGATATAATTGTCTGCACAGCCATAATAAATCTTCACCTCTCCATCAGGCTCCACAATGGCATTGCAGGTAAATACCACGTTGGGTACCCGGCCATACTTTTCATAATCTGCATTGGGGACAAGGATGGGTTTAATGGTTCGGGCAAGTACCTTCCATGGCTCCTTTTCGTCCAGGATGCATGCACCCAGTGAATACATATAACCGTTACAGCTATAGGTCACTCCATGGTAAATTTCAAGCCAGCCCTCCTTCACCTTGATGGGTATGGCTCCTGCCCCGATCTTATAATCATCCCAGAATCCTTTGCGGGTATCCATCACAGGCATTGCCTGGCCCCAGTGGATCAGGTCAGGTGAAAAGGACATCCACATGCCGTTGTTTTCATTGGCACTGTCGGGATTACCGCTGGGCCGGTCGAGCCGGCAATACAATCCATTAATTTTTTCAGGGAAAATGGCAGCATTCCGGTTTCCCAGCTCTGAGATGATCCCAACCCTTTCAAAGGTTTTGAAATCGTCGGTTTTCATCAGGGCCACCCTGACTCCTATGGCACTGTGGGATGAATGGGTGATATAATAAGTTCCATCAATCTGAGTAATCCTTGGATCATATACATCACACTCCTCGGGCCATATATCCATGGGCTTTAAAAGCAGGGGCTCCTTGTCGGGTGTCCAGTTTATGCCATCTTTGCTACGCAAAACCCAGAACAGATAGGGTCGGATATTCTGTGAAGTATCAGCAATCATAATATATTCATCACCCACCTTGATCGCACCCGGGTT
The DNA here is from genome assembly GCA_024244665.1 of Bacteroidota bacterium. Next base: position 7,310 of record JAAEOI010000408.1, read on the forward strand.
AAAACATCCTACTGTGTCCCATCCAAACTCTTCTCCAGTAAGGATCGGGTTGTTTTCATATCTTTTTAGTACCATTTTCTTATGTGTTATATTTTTTATACAATGATTTACGCTTATATTTCCTAATCCCATGGATGGATATACCAGTTTTTTTCGTCCATCAGGTGGTTCCTTATCTGCTCCGCTTTTTCCCCATCAAATTTCGAAGCAACCTTATTGGCCAAAAAGGAGGGATCTCCCCTTCGTTTGGCTATCCGTACCAGGTCATAAAAGCGTTCACCCTCAAATGCTGTTTCCCTTGCCTTCTCCTCCAGAAGTTGTTCTTCAAGGTACTCCACCTTCGCCTCATAGTTATCCGTAAGGTCAAGATAGCCGGTCAACTCATTATTCAGGGAGTCATGCAGGTATATAATGTTCTTCAACTGGACCCCGTCATAGCCGGTACCAAAACCAACCCTTCCGCGAACACCCAGTTGCAGAGGATCCGCATTCGTGAATTTACCATCATTCAGGACACTCAGGCAGGTCTGGGTCTCTCCCATATAAACACCTTCTCCCCGATAAAAAACACCCCTTGTAAAAATTTCAGCATAATACATATGGATACCGCCTGCCCTGTACAGGGTAAAATTGGCATCCTGGTCCACCGGATTCTTATTGATTGAATACTTCTGGACCACGGGAACCAGGTCTTTCATATAGTCACGTACGGCCCTGAGGTCCTTCAGCCTGCGCAGCCGGAGCAATTCCTCCACTTCTTCTCTTTCAAGCATGACCCCATCCCTGTAATACACATAACTAACCCCGTGTCCACGGGCAAAATCTCCAGGGATCCCTTCCTCCTCAAGTACTTTATTTGGGTCGGGATCTTTGGACATTTCCATTTCTTTCCAGATCCTCTCCCAGTATAGGGGGGTTTTTGCGGAGGGTCTTAACATGTACCTGTTTGGAGCTTCCGGTGAAAAGAAATACTGTAGATCATTCTGTTGCTGGTAAGCTTTGTCGAACCAAATGGTGAAAATATGTTCCTTCACATCCAGGCCCGTGAATATGTTCCGCCACCTGCCACCTGCAAAAGCATTATCCAGTCCGTAGGGAATATTATTCCCTTCATAATTGGGATTGAAATCCTTGTAATATATGATCCTTTCAAAATACTCACGGGCCTTGCCCATATTATCTATATGCAAATACATCTGGCCCAGCAAACTGTACATGGCTTCCTGGCTCCATATAGTCACATCCCAGCTCTGGTCCCCGTTGTCAATGTTATGAATCAATCCCACAGCTTTCACCCTGTTGTTGAGCTGGTTGACAAATGAATCCACGATCGCCGGCATATCAAGGAAAACCCTGTCAAGTGAAACCGTATCATTATAAAGCGTATCATTATGGTAGCCGTCCGGGCCATAAATAACCCTCATGGTATCGACCACGGTGATCCCGGTATTTACATATTCTTCAATATGCCCGGCAGTAGCGAGGCCGGGCCAGATATAGGGTACCTTTTCAAAGATCCTGACAGCATAGAAATAGGCCCAGGCACGCATACACAGGACCTCTCCGTACAGCCTGTCGTAATTAGAAATTTCCGCACTCTTATCAAGCACTTCAGGATGGGCTGTTTCGAGCTGGACGGCCAGGTTGTTACAGGCGGCAATAAGCCTGAAGAAATTTGTGGGCGAAGCATAGGGGTTCCAGCTACTCATGTTGAAATTATAGACTTCCTGCAAGTCTGAGTTGGCCTCCCCGGTAACCTCAAGCATATCGCCACGAAGTTCCCCGAGTACCATTAGCTGATTAACAAGATCCTGCTGAATACGATACAGACCGAGTTCTGCAGCCCGGTACTCGTTCCAGTCGCTGTATAATTCATCACTAACAATGATCGTTCCCTGGTCGGGGTAGAAAAACTCCTCACAGGAAATGAGCAGGGTCATACCCAGCAAACTAAAGAAAACAAGGTTTCTGATACTTAATATTTTTCCATTCATCGTTACAGTCCAACTTTAATTCCAATCATATACGTCCTGACCTGAGGCATTAATCCATAATCAATACCCTGTTCCATGGCATGGAATGAATAAGAGAATTCGGGATCAAACCCCAGGTAATTTGTGAAAGTAACAAGGTTTGATGCTGTGATAAAAACTTCCAGATTCCTAAAGAACAGCACCTTATCCGGAATCCTGTATGCCAGGTTCAGATTTTTCAGCCTGAGATAACTGCCATCCTCTATCCACCTGCTTGAAAAATCTGAATTCCCCACCGGGTCATCCCAGATCGCACGGGGGACATCCGTTTGCTGACCCTCATATTGCCACCTGTCAAGGGTTGCAACACTCTGATTAGACAGAGAGCTCATCTTCTCGTTCTGGTATCTCAGGTAGTTGAACACCTCATTACCATACACCAACTGCACAAGTGCATCCAGGCTCCATCTCTTCCATCTTAATGTGGTATAGACTCCTCCATACAGATCCGGCATGGGAGAACCAATAATGCTCCGGTCATATTCATTGATGATCCCGTCCTTTTCACTGCTCCATTGATTATCTTCGTGGTTCCAGCTTCCAATATCCCTGAATTTAGCATCTCCTGCACCGAAGGGGATTCCTGCCGCATTCACCAGCCCGGCCTCTGCTGCCTCAGCTTCAGAACTGAAGACACCCTCGTACACATAGCCGTAGAAACTCTGCAGGGGCTCTCCAACAGCCGATATGAACGCGCCTCCTTTAAAAGGAGTGATCAGGGCATCATTTGAGATGCTAAGCACTTCATTCTTCACCGATGCAATGTTGAATCCAAGGTCCAGGCTTGTGTTTTTACGGGAAATAATCCTGGCAGAGCTGCTAAACTCCCAACCCTGGTTTTTCATGGATCCGTCATTGGTGGCAGTATAATTAAATCCTGTATAGTTGGGTACAGGCTTGTAAATCATCATG
>JAAEOI010000409.1 GCA_024244665.1 Bacteroidota bacterium
CAAAAAAACCGGAAAGGAGATTCCGGTAGTTGACGATAGCCCCGCCATGAAAGGGTTACAGATCTCGCTCGACGCCGGAGAGGGCCGCTTGTTCCTTCTGCCACGCAGAGATAAGCAAACAGGGACAATCGGACAAGCTCCTGCTGGCGATGGTTAATATCATCGCCTGATCGGCAAGTTCACGGCAGCTAAAGGAAAGTGATTTTTTATGATCGATTAACTCGAGAGCTGATAACAACAAAATAGAAAGGAATATTACAATGGATATTAATTTTTAAAAAATGGATATTGTGAAAAAGACAGCTGTACTGCTTGCGGTATTGACACTCGTAATGATGATGTGTGCTTCCTGTTCAAACAAGGGGAGTATCCCGGAGAAGCCGAATATCATTTTTATTATTGCAGACGATCAGGCTCCTCAGACTTTGAAGGCTTACGGGAATGAGGTGTGCCAGACACCTAATCTTGACAGGCTGGCAGCAGAAGGCATGGATTGGTAGGTAAACAGAATCTTTATGAACACACCTGGCGGGTCCCCTTTATTGTGAGGGGGCCGGGGATCAAAGCCGGGAGCCGCGCAGCAGGGAATCTTTACCTGATGGACGTACTGCCAACGATGTGTGAGATGGCAGGGATCGTGCAGGCAGAATGCATAGATGGTACCAGTTTAAGACCTGTCCTGCTGGGTGAGGAGGAGAATCCCAATGAGTACCTGCTGCAGCACCACGATTCCGCCGTTCAGGCTCATACAGGCGTGAAGCCAGGCCCCGGGCAGCTCAACCTTGCCGATGATCCGGCCTATGCGGCCAAACGTAAGGAGATGGAAGCCCTCCTGCTGGGGGAGATGGAGAAGTGGGGGGACCCATACCGCTTGTGGGACCAGGAGTAGACCATATTATGAAAAAATCAGTAAAAATATTTCCCTTGCTGGCCATCGGTCTGGCACTGTCTGCATTCGCCTGTGGCTCATCGGGAAGCTATGAGATATGGGAATCGGAACCCGCGCCGAACCATGGGAGGAGTCAATGGGATGGTACCAAGTCCCTGGATCGCCCCAATTCCTACGATCAGGACTGGGAACGATGGAGCTATCCTGTCGGAAACGGTTATACCGGAGCCTGTGTCTTCGGCCGGACGGATACCGAACGGATCCAGATCACGGACAAGACGCTTCACAACATAGGGAAATACGGTAAGGGCGGCTTGACCAGCTTCGCCGAACTCTATCTCGACTTTAACCAGGACGATGTGCAGAACTACCGTCGCTCGCTCAACTTGAATGAAGCCATCGCACACGTTTCCTACGAGAAAGACGGGCTTAGCTATCAACGCGAGGTTTTCGCCTCCTACCCGGATAATGTGATCGTGATACGGCTCATCGCTGACCAAAAGGGTGCGCTCTCCTTTGTCGTGCGGCCCGAGATTCCCTATCTCGAGAGGAAAGAGCGCAGCGGCACGGTCACAGCGGAAGGAAACTTGCTGACGATCAAAGGTAGCATGGCCCTGTTCAGCTGCAATTACGAGGGGCAGATCAAGGTGCTGAACGAAGGCGGCACTGTGACTGCCGGTTCTGAGAACGGAACCATCGAGGTCAGCAAGGCCGATGCGGTCACGCTGCTGATTGCGACTGGCACCAACTACCACCTCAGCGCAAAGACCTTCAGCAATCCTCCAGCGAAAAAGCTCAATCCGAATGAGTTTCCGCACGACAAGGTGTCGGCCCGCATCCAGGCGGCGCAGTCTCTGGGCTACGCCACACTCAAGGAGCGGCATCTCGGGGATTACCAGAACCTGTTCGGCCGTGTGTCGGTGAACCTGAACTCACGGCCGTCGTCCGATCCGACGCACCTTCTTCTGGAGAAGTATAAAGCGTGCGAGGCGAACACATGGCTTGAGGAGCTGATGTTCCAGTACGGCCGCTACCTGCTGATTGCCAGCTCGCGGGAAAAGAGCCTGCCCGCCAACCTGCAGGGAGCCTGGAGCCAGCATTATTACACACCGTGGACCGGGGGCTTCTGGCACAACATCAATATTCAGATGAACTACTGGGGCGTTATGAGCGCAAACCTCGCCGAGTGTTTCGAAGCCTATATCGCTTTTTTTAAGGCCTACCTTCCGCTGGCGCAGCAGCACGCCACCGATTACGTGCGCAAGCACAATCCGGATCAGTTGACGGAAGGAGGTGATAACGGCTGGATCATCGGAACCGGAGCGAACGCGTACTATATTCCCGGGGCCGGGGGCCATTCCGGTCCGGGCACCGGCGGCTTCACCGCCAAGCTCCTGATGGAGTATTACCAATTTACCCAGGATCAGAACTTCCTGGAAGAGCTCGCTTATCCGGCGATGCTCTCCCTCAGCAGGTTCTACTCCAGGGCACTTGTTCCGCACGGCGACCTGCTCCTGGTCGAGCCCTCTTCCTCCCCGGAGCAGCCGGCGACGCCTGAGCAGGTTGAGGGCTTGCCGGGCCATCTGAGTGGCAAGCATTATATCACGGCCGGCTGCACCTTCGACCAGGGATTTGTGTGGGAAACCTTTTCCGACGCGCTGGCTATGGCTGACAGGCTCAACAGCGAGGAACCCTTCCTCGATACGATCCGTGAGCAGATCAGTCGACTGGACCCGATCCTGATCGGTGCCGACGGCCAGATCAAGGAATACCGCAGGGAGAATCATTACAGCGATATCGGTGACCCAAAGCACCGGCACATCTCACATCTCTGTCCGCTCTATCCTGGGACACTGATTAATTCAGACCGGGAAAACTGGATGGAGGCTGCCAGTAAAACGCTGGATCTACGCGGCAACAAAACCACCGGATGGGCCCTGGCCCATCGTATGAACTGTCGTGCCCGGCTTGGCGAGGGGGGAAAAGCGTATGAAGTCTATCAGCGCTTCATCCGGGAACGAACCGTGCCGAACCTCTGGACCTTGCATCCCCCGTTCCAGATCGACGGCAGCCTGGGCACGATGTCCGGCGTTGCAGAGATGCTTTTGCAAAGCCATGAGGCCTATATACACATTCTGCCGGCTCTGCCGGAGGCATGGAACAGCGGTTCATTCGACGGCCTGGTGGCCCGCGGGAACTTTGTGGTCTCTGCAAAATGGAAGGATGGAATCCCAAGCGCAGTTTCCATCCTGTCCCGAAGCGGCGGCGAATGCCGGATTACCTGTCCCGGAATCGGGACAGCCACTGTCAGGGACAGCGGTGGAAACAAGATAAAGGTCACACGTGACGGAAAAGACCGGATCCGCTTTGCCTCCGCTGAAGGAGAGATATATTCAGTGGAACCAATCTGGATGTTTTAAGCATAATATTGACGTATGAAGGTTGTATATTATGAATAGATTAATTATGAAAGAATTAACAAAGAGTATTTGCAGATGGACTCTGCTATTATTATCGACTTTGATGCTGACGCATTTGAATAGTTATGGTCAGGGAGATAATGAAGGCCTTGAGAATCAGGAACGGCCCAAGCCATCGAACGAGGCGGATGCGACTGACAAGGTGCTGCTGGAGTTCAACATGAGATCCGCGCCCCTGAAGGACTGGCAGGTAGAGGGTTACGCCTTTGGCACACAACAGCCAAATCCGAAGGAACGGCAGAAAGCTGCACTCCCCAGCCGTAACCAAAGTCAGTATCAAAAAGGAAAAATGATATCGCCGGAATTTACATTTGACAATAATTATCTGAAAATAATAAGTTCAGGGGTTTATCACCCAAAGGATATCGCCGTTGTCCTGGTTGTCGACGGGAGAGATGTCCGTTCCTGTTCCCCTCGAACTGGAATGGGTTTTTTGGGCGAAGGAAATAAATTAGATACAGCTTGGTTTGACCTCCGTCCATTAATGAGGAAGAAGGGACACCTGGAAATTAGAGACAACCATTTTAACGGATACTTCACCCACGTAAAGATTTATAAAACGAATAATGTTCCGGAAACAGGGGTAAACCTAATCGAGGACACAGTCAGTTGGGCGCCTGACTTTTTTGAGACTATGATTCAAGGCGATTTTCTGTTAATGCCCGTAGGACAGGTTGAAGGTACCCCCCTGCAAACGGTAAAAATAGAAATAGGCGGGAAAGAGAAGCTGGTTTCTGACTTCCCGCTGGCATTTGGTTCTATACCGGTTACCGGATATCTGCCGGTTTATGATGTTTCTGGATATCAGGGGAAACCCCTGAAGGTATCATTTAATAGTTTTACAGAATATGGTGCGACAGAGGCATCTGTGAAATTTCTCGTACAGGACAAAATACCGGGACGCGCTGTTTCAGATAAAAAACCGGCATTTCATATTTATGCCCGCTTAGGCCTGCTAAATGATCCTAACGGGCTTTGCTATATGAATGGTGTATATCATCTATTTCACCAATTTAATTATAACATTACTGCATGTTCATGGGCTCATTATATAAGCAAAGATCTGATGCATTGGGAGGAAAGGCCGACAGGAATTTTCCCTGACGAGTTTGGCTCCATGCATTCTGGTTCGGCTGCAGTGGATGTATTGAATACTTCGGGTTGGCAAACAGGCAATATCCCTCCTTTGGTGGCAGCCTATACTGCCTCTCAAGGTATGGGGGGTAAGGATAAAATTCAGATGCAGGGACTTGCCTACAGCGTGGATGGAGGAAGGACGTTTGTTAAATTTAAGGGAAACCCTGTGCTTGGAGAATCCCAGAAATTTGTTAGGAATAGTGATAATGCACGGGATCCTAAAATCTTTTGGTTCTCGCCTACAGAGGGGCGCGACCCGCAAGCTGAAGATGGTTACTGGGTAATGGTTCTTTTTGAGAATGGGGGCAATACCATATACGCGTCGCAAGATATGAAGGAATGGGAGAGACATGGAAGCATTGCAGGATTTCATGAATGCCCGGAGCTTTTCCCTCTGGCAATAGATGGCGATCCTGAAAAGATCAGGTGGGTAATGTACGGAGGAGATGGGAAATACCATATTGGAGAATTTAACGGAAAAACTTTCCTCCCTGAAACCGGTGAGAAAATCCCGATGTACTTCGGGGGAAGGGTTTATGCCGCTCAAACTTTTAACAACACACCAAAAGGGTTTGGTGGCCAGCCCCGCAGGATTCAAATTGGTTGGCAGGGGGGCCGTCGGGGGCAGTTGTCGATTGCTAATGAATTGACACTTCGCACTACCTCCCTGGGTTTACGTTTATGTTTATTGCCTGTTGAGGAGATCAAGAAGATTTATCGAAATTCAGAAAACAAGGATGGTATTAGCCTTGGTTTTAATGATGACAATCCATTGAAAGAAATGGATAGTGGTCTGTACGATATTGATCTGGTGGCCGACCTGTCAAAAACCGATGGTCTTGTTTTGAATATTCGTGGCGAGATATTAGAAGTAAGGGTTACAGATGATGGGCTTGTCCTGGGGGACATGAAAATTCCCGGTACTAAAATGTTATCGCTGAGAATAGTGGCAGATAATACTTCACTAGATATATATTTTGGGAAGCATGGAGTTTATTACTCCCCCCGCATGAAAAATTTGTCATCAGACAAATCATTAGGCATAAAAGTGAACAGAGGTAATGTTACATTCAAAAAACTGCAGGTGCATGAATTGGAGTCAATCTGGAAATGAGTTCATGGTTGTTGGTGATTTCACCGGTAAAACCATAGACTCTCCCAGGAAGCCTGACTGCATTTGAAATCGCATGTTGTAAAAGATCCACGGGGAAGTAATAAAAACAATAACAATGAAAAAAACTATGTCATCAAAATTCTTCACTGCCTTATTCCTGGCAGCAGCTTATATAGCTGGTTTTACCAACTGTGTACCGGATACTGAAAAACGTGAATACACCGAACTGGAAAGGATTTTTGAAAACCCGCCTGAGTCTGCCTTCCCCGGGGTGTTATGGGAGTGGATGGGATGCAATATCAGTAAAGAGAGCATTACCCGTGACCTGGAAGCACTCCGTGAGACAGGATTTAACCGGACCCTCATGTTCAGCCTGGCGGATGTGACCACACCCTGGCCCAATAAGATCTACGACAGCCCGACACCGGAGATTATTGCCTGGACCGGGCCCTGGTGGGAGCTGGTCCGGCATGCCGCGCTGGAATCGAAACGCCTGGGGATGGATTTTGGCATGTTCAACGGTCCCGGGTATGCAACGAGCGGCGGACCCTGGATCCCGGCCGAGCTGTCCATGCAGGAGACCTGTTTTTCACAACAGGGGATTAAGGGTGGCCGACACCTTAGCCTGGTTCTTGAGAGACCCAGGGTGGATCCCCGGGCCAACCATGTACATCCTCATTTCAATCCCGAAACCGGACTGGTTGAAAAACCTGTGATCCCGGAACGGAAAACTTTCTATCGCGACATTGCCGTGCTTGCTCTCCCTGCCGAAGGGGTGGTGCCCGGGGAGAAGGTCATCGACCTGAGCCACCTGCTTGGAGAGGATGGAAAACTCGAATGGGATGCACCTGCGGGAGACTGGATCGTCTACCGTTTCGGTCACACCACGATGGGAGCCCTGCTGCAACCCCCGCAGTGGGAGGCCAGGGGGCTCGAATGTGATAAAATGAATCCGGAAGCAGTCGCTTTCCACATAAACCATATTACCAGAGAAATAAAAAAACATCTGGGAGATCTGGTCGGGAGCGGATTCACTTTCGTCCATTTCGACAGTTATGAAGCTGGCGTTCCGGGCTGGACCCCAAAGATGAGGGAGGAATTCAGTGAAAGGCGCGGATACGACCTCACCCCCTTCCTTCCCACCCTGGCAGACAGGGTGATCGGCAGCGAGGAGGAGAGCAATAAATTCCGGAATGATCTCCAGGAAACCATTAAGGATCTATACGGAGAAGTCTATTTCAGGACCGCCAGGCAGATGCTGAATGAGGCAGGCCTGGAGTTCAGCTGTGAAGCGTACGGGGGTCCATGGAGGTATGATGATGTAATGCCTTCCGTTGAAAGGGCCATGGTGGAATTCTGGCTCAGGGAAGAGGGTTTCTTTTCCAGACGTCTGCACGAAGCCTTGCCCGAATTTCAAAAGGCAGGCCATAATCTTATTGAGGCAGAGGCCTTTACGGGAAGGCCGATGGAATGCCAGTGGAGCGAAACCCCTGCCTGGATCAAACCCTCTGGGGATGCTGCCTTCTGCGCAGGTGTAAACCGCTTCCTCCTGCATCGCTATGTACCTCAGCCCTGGGATGATAAATATAAACCTGGCAACACGATGGGATTATGGGGGACACACTTCGACCGTACCCAGACCTGGTGGGAACCATTCAAGGCTACGGTTGAATACTGGCAGCGTTGCCAGGCCCTCCTGCAATGGGGAAGTTTCAAAAGTGTTCCGGGCGACTTTGAGGCGATCGGTCCGACCGGTGATTTGCAGCTGTCGTTCATTCATCGCAGCGGTGAGGCGGCTGATGTCTATTTCCTTGCAAACACCGATAAAGAGGCCTCCGGCAGGGTTAACTGTTCCTTTGCAGTGGAAGGCATGCAACCCGAATTATGGGATCCGGTCTGGGGCACACGGCGCGAGCTACCGGAATTTGAACAGCATGACGGAAAAACTATTGTCCCCCTGGAGTTTGCCCCCACCCAGAGCTGGTTCGTAGTATTCCGCAAAAAAGCCCGGGATGCCGGGAGAGTCGGTAATAATGGCGGGACAAATACAAACTTCCCTGTGTCTGAACCTGTACGGGAGATAAGCGGGGATTGGGAAGTGTCGTTTGATCCGGAATGGGGAGGGCCTCCGAAGGCAGTGTTCAATCAACTGGAAGACTGGACATCACGCCCGGAGCCCGGCATCAGGTATTACTCAGGCACTGCAGTCTATAACAAGGTTTTTGATCTTGAGCCTGCCGACAACAGGGAACTGCAGATCGACAAATCAGACAGATTGTTTCTGGACCTTGGTACGGTTAACCACATCGCCAGGGTCCGGCTCAACGGGAAGGACCTGGGAGTGGTCTGGTGTGAACCCTGGAGGGTGAATATCCCTGAGGGACTCCTCAATCCGTCCGGCAATAAAATTGAGATAGAAGTCACCAATACCTGGGCAAACCGCCTGATCGGGGATGAGCAAGAACCTGCTGACTGTGAGTGGGCATCAGGACATCATTTTAAAGATGCAGGAAGTTACCTGGTCCGCTTCCCTGACTGGTTCCTGAAAGGTGAACCAAGACCTTCCAGTGGCCGCTACTGCTTCACCACCTGGAATTATTTCACGAAGGACTCGCCGCTTCTCGAGTCAGGGCTTCTGGGGCCCGTCAGGCTTCTGAGCTACGATGAGGCAGTGCAGTGAGGAATGATTATTAAATCTCCTTTTTCAGGTATAATAACAATGAAAAATACAATATTCATCATTCTCCTATCCCTGTTGACTATTGGGAATACAAGGGCACAGACAAACGGCCAAAGCCTTGTCTCAATAGCAGATTTGAGATTTAGTAAAGTACTGCAAAAACACCAGTATGGCTTGCCCGTGGGTAATGGCCGGATGGGCAGTCTTGTGTGGATTAGTAATAAGTTACATCAATCTAAACTTAAATTGCAGATTAACAGAGTTGATGTGTTTGGGTCTAACAGTTATTCAGCTGTTCATGAATTGCATACTGATTATGGTGGTGCTTGTGGGGTTGTTGAAATCGATTTTAACAGTGAGCCCTTTTTACCAGGCAAAACGATGCAACATCTGAATGTATATGATGCTTTGATGACTGCCTCCGGCAAAGATTTTAAAGTTCGCGTGTTGGCGCATAACCAGCTTGATATTATGGCAATCGAAATTGATGACAGCAGGGATAATCCGGCAGATATTGATATCGATTTAAAGATGATTCGTCCAAACAAAGTTCAAACCGGGAAACACCAGGCTGTATCAGAACTTCACAGGGATGATCGTGCATTGATTCTCAATCAGGAATTTACCGAAGCCTCAGAAAGCACAGTTATGAAAGGAGATCATTATTGTGCATCATCTCTTGCAGTAAGAGTAATCGGACGGGAAAGTAAAGCAATAGATGTAAACCATTCAACATCCAGGTTAACGGTAAAGGGTTCCTGTGGAAAGTTCACCATACTCATTGGCAGCAGTGCTGACCTGAGCAGAGAAACTGATATAAATAGAATAGTTATGCAGGATTTAGCTGCTGCCGAACAAATGGGATTTGAAGGTTTGCTTGAATCCCATACCAAATGGTGGCATGAATTCTGGGAAAAATCATACATATGGACCCCTGACAATCCTGAATTTACCAGATTGTGGGTATACTATCTTTATTTAAGCAATTCTACGATGCGGGGGAAGTATCCTGCAAAGTTTAACGGGCAGATATGGTCGACCATGGGGGATGTCCGCAAGTGGGGAGCACGTTACTGGTGGTGGAATCAAGGGTGCATGCATTCATCTTTTGATGCTGCGAATCATATGGAACTAAATGACCCCTTGTTTAATATGAGGACAAGTGCATATCCTGCCTACGAAAAAGCAGCCAGACAAGACTGGAACAGCAAAGGGATATTCATACCTGAAACGGGCACATTTGATGGCCCCGAAGAGCTGCCGGAGGACATCGCAGAGGAAATTCGTAAAGTTTTTATAGATGAAAAGCTGCCTTCTGAAAAGTTGAAAGCCTATATGCAAAAACGAAATCAATTTGAAAGCAGATGGTCATTGGCCAAACCTGACATACCGGTGGGATGGGTCAGCCATGTAATGGTGGTAGCGGCCAAGACTGCTGATTTGTACTGGAAAAGATATGAGTATTCCCTGGATGAAGATTGGTTAAGAGACAGCGCATACCCAATGCTTAGGGGAGCTGCAGAATTCTATCGAAATTATCCGAATCTGAAAAAGGATACAGAGGGTAAATATCATATTTATAATACAGCCTTGCACGAACATGTATGGGGTGCTAAAGATGTTGTTGATGATCTGTCGTTGATGAATGGTCTGTTCCCAACCCTTATTAGAGCGTCGGAGATACTGTGTGTCGATGAAGATATGCGACCCAAATGGCAGGAGATTGTGGATAATCTGGCTCCTTATCCCACCAACGAAACATCTGATGCGCTGGGCACGCTGAAACATAAAGACGGAATAACTACCCTGGCAAGGGGAATTGGGCCTACCTATCTGGAAAGAGGAACAGGTTCTGAAAGTCCGCGATTACGTATGGTTGAACAATTTGATGTGGTGACTTTGGAATCACAGGACAATGAACTCAGAGAATTAGTGATGGCAACGTATGAAGCCCATCCCGGATATAAGAATTATCACAATGGTATCGAAGGCTCCGGAAGTAGCCGATTCCCTGTCATTGCTGCAAGACTGGGGCGTACTGACGATATGGAAGTTTATCTGCCCATGTGGCTTAACCATTTTGAAGGTAGTTGGGAGACCCCAAATGGTTTAGCGGAAAAAGAAGGTGAAGAGGCTTATTCTGTACAGGCTTATGGCATTTTTTCGGATGCCATACAGCAGTCATTATGTCAGAGCTTAAGCCCTTCGCCTGATGAGAAGCCTGTTATAAGGGTGTTCCCTGCATGGCCAAAAAAATGGGACGCTGCATTTAAATTGTTGTGTAAAGGCGGTTTCCTGGTCTCTTCTTCTATGAAAAAAGGCAATGTGGAGTATGTAGAGATCCATTCGCAAATTGGCGGCGAATGTAAAATCCGTAATCCCTGGACGGATGCCGAAGTTTTGCTGAAAAATGATCAAGATAAAACAGAAGTATTGACGGGGCAATTGCTTCGATTTGAAACAGGAAAGGGGGAAACTATAGTTATATCAAAAGCAGAATGAAAGAAGTGAGGGCCACATGCGATTTCCTGCAGGTGGTTCCAGTCGTTGCATAGGAAAAATTGATATTATGAATAAAAATAATCGCATGATTATTGCAATAGGAATGTTGTTCGCAGCTGGGGTGGCTTTTTTAACTCCACTGCACGCACAAACCGAAGAGTCCAGCGTGAAGGTCATGTCTTACAATATACATCGCGGCGGAACGATGCTCGGGCAACCCTTGTCCCAAACGGTCAAGGTGATTCAGGAGGCAAAGGCAGATGTTGTCGGCGTTCAGGAAACGCGTTCCCCTGGCGGTGTTAATGCGGAGAAGTTGGCGCAGTTGCTGGGTTGGAATTACTACAAGGACCATTGGAGCTGCATCTTGACGCGTTTTGAGATTGTCGATCGCCGCGACGGTGGCATCAAGGTCAAACTGCCTTCGGGCCAGGAAGCCTATATCTTCAACCTGCACCTGCCATCAAATCCGTATCAGCCATACCAGCTTTTGGGCATTCAACCAAAGTGGCATAAACACAGGGATACCCCCTTCATCAAGACCGAAGCCGAGGCTATTGCCGCCGCAAGAGAGGCGCGCGGTAGTGAAATCTCGGCACTTTTCAAGCAGATAGATTCCCTCCCCGACAAAGATGCCCCTGTTTTTGTGGTAGGTGATTTCAACGAACCTTCACACCTGGACTGGACCGAAAAAGCTGCCAGGTCCGGGCGCCACCCCATCAAAGTGGAGTACCCCAACTCTAAGGAATTCGCCAAAGCAGGTTTTGCCGATGCCTGGCGCACGGTCTATCCCGACGAGATGGAAAAGCCGGGCTTCACCTGGTCGCCTCTGACAAAGCCCGATAACCCCAAGGATCACCACGACCGCATTGATTTTGTGTACTTCAAAGGAAAAGGCGTAAAAGTGACCGATGCAAAGATCGTCGGGGAAAGCCAGGAGAATGCGAACATTGTTGTTTCTCCTTATCCATCTGATCACCGCGCAGTGGTGGCGACGTTCGCGTTACCAAATCAACCCAATGTATCCATCCTGGTATCGACCCAACTGGAAACGGATGCCGGATATCACCTGGCACTGGGAGAATTAAGAACCGTCCTGGAAGAGAAAGGCTATCGGGCAATCACCCGGTACCTAGACAAGGGCGATCCGTTACCGGATGGAAACAAGATTATTGTAGGTGAATTGGGGCAGGAAATCGAAGCAGGCCAATTTCCCTTCAACAAAGAGGCTTACCGAATTTCCCAGGCAAAGGAGCCAACAGCGAACATTCTGAAAATTGAAGGCGATCGAAGAGGCGGAATGTACGGTCTTTTCAAATTAGCCGAACAGCTTCAGCTGGGCGGCAACCTATGGGAGATCAACCTCGAACTGGCTCCCGAGTTTTCCATGCGGATGTATACAGAGCTGGGGCAGTTGTATGATTTGCCGTCGGTTGGCTACCACCTTTTTGAAGAGCCGTGGGTAAATCATGAGAGGTTCGAAACAGAAAAAGAGGAGCTCAAAAGGCTTATTGACCAGGTCGCGAAGCTTGGATTCAACACCTTCACGCTTATGCATGTAAATTTTGAGGACTACATCACTTACAAATATCTCGATCAGGAAGTGTATGGCAGCGACGATGTCCATCGTATTAAGGCAAAGCATTTTACCAAACATCTGAAAGATATCATCGACTATGCCCACGAGCGCCACATCGATGTTTTCATGCAGGTGTATGAATTTCAATATCCGCCGAAATTGGGCGAATTGTACGATTTGGATCTTGCGAATCCGGATATGAAAACCATCATCGAAGCCAAGGTGAAAGAGCTATTTGAAGTGGTTCCCCTCGACGGGTTGGTGATTACCGCCACCGAGTCGCTGCCGCGCTCAGGTTACAAATCTGTAGAGCCCTGGCGAAAGCACGGCAAAGCCGGCGCCGGAAAAATGATGACCATGTACCACAATGCCGGAAAAAAATATGACAAAAAGGTCATTTTCCGGTCCTGGATGATTGCGTACGGCGCTGAAGATTCGGATCAGGTTATTGCCAACACCCCCGAAGATGCCGAGTTTGAAATCAAACATACCGGCGACGATTTTTGGCTCAATTTTCCGCTTACCGATGCCATAGAAAATGGATTGGGCAAAAAGCGCCCGCTTACCATGACATTTGATGTTCACCCGCAGTACTACGGGTGGTCGCGTTTAATCTGTTACCAGCAGCGGTTTGCCGAAGAGACCAGGATTGCCAAAGAGAATGGCGTAAAAGGTATTCAGGCCTGGGGCGCCTGGGCACCCGGTTGTATCTGGAAGGACGGGCACCCCGGATATTTGCCCAACGGTCAGTTAAAGCAGCATGATAAGCCTTTTTACGATATGGCGGGTCCATGGAACAACTTCAGGATCTTTAGCCGTGGATTTACCCCCGGGCAGATGAATGCCTACCTCGTAGCGCGCCTCACATGGGATGTGAATTTAACCGCAGAACAAATTGCCTCAGACTGGGGAACCATCCATTTCGGACAGGAAAACGCGGCCGCCGTTTCTGAAGTGCTGATGAACAGCCAGGCTGCGTTCCGTGAAATTTACCTGGGTGAAAAAAGGGAATTTTCTAATCACCCGACTAATTTCAAATGGGCGACCACTGTGAATGTCAGTTTACGTGGATTGGAGAAGATGTACCAAAAACTGCCCTTAAGCCACATCCTTGAAAGGAATCAGGTCGCCCGTGAATACCTGGCCAGAATGGATGATGCATTTGCCCGTATCGATGTAACAAAAGTTCCTTCCCAGGAAGAGTACCAGGCACTCAAGGAAGGACTTGAAAAAACCAAGCTCTATCTGAGTATGTTTTTCAAGTTCCGCGAGATGTGGTGGAGAGGCAGAGAGCTGAAAGGCCTTGGAAAAGAAGAAGCTACCGTGAAACAGGTAGAATATGAAAAAGCAAGGGCTTCTTTTAACGAGGTGCTGGAAAAATGGCAGAAATACCCTGAAGAGTGCAGGTTCTGGGGAATTAGTAATAATAGCTTTCAAGGCGGTAATCACCTTTGGAGAAAAGATGTATTGCGACCAAAGTAGATTCAGGGCAGTAATCATTTGTTTGCAAACACACTCTTAGAAATAAAAAATAGGGAAATATGAAAATGAAATATAGATTTCACCTGGTAATAATCACGATTACACTTCTGGGACAATCTCTATGCTTTGGACAGGAAAATAAGAGCACGTCGGCCAATCCATCTCGCACGAAGAGTAAGCTGGCGACTGAGTTTCAGAATCCGCCCGCTTCAGCTCAAGCCTGGTGTTACTGGTGGTGGTTGAACGGGCTGGCCAGCAAGGAGGGAATCACCCGGGACTTCGAGGAAATGAAGAAGCAGGGTATTTCCGGGGCACTCTTATTTGATGCGGAGAGTGGTGGGCCGGGAGTTCCGCATGGGCCGGTTTTCATGGGCCCTGAATGGCGTGAACTGTTCAAATTTGCCGTGAGCGAAGCCGATCGGCTGGGCATTACCTTAACGGCTAACATTTGCCGCACCTGGAATGCGGGTGGGCCATGGGTGACCCCCGAGCATGGGATCAAGCAGAACGTTCACAGCGAAAGCCAGGTAAAGGGGCCTGCGAAGGTAGACATCGTCTTGCCGGACTCCCCGGGCAAAGAGAATTACTACCGCGACATCGCCGTTTTAGCCTGCCCGCTCCCGGACGGTTTCTCTGGCAAAACAGAGGTCTGGCAGCGCGATCAAATTGTGGATTTAACGCAGTTCATGGACGCCGAGGGGCGGTTGATCTGGGATGCGCCGGATGGCAACTGGAGTATTCTCCGCATTGGGTTTCAGGCGACTGGTATGCGCGTTTCCAAAAACACGGGCGCTGCGGTGGGCCTGGAAATCGATCCAATGAGTGCCGGGGCGATGGACCTGCATTTTGCCAATACGGGTGCGAAGATGATCGAGGATGCTGGTCCGCTGGCGGGCAAGACCTT
Organism: Bacteroidota bacterium; assembly: GCA_024244665.1. Next base: position 14,765 of record JAAEOI010000409.1, read on the forward strand.
TCAATACCTGCACATCGACAGTTGGGAGATCAATCAGCCGGATTGGACCGCCAGGATGCCGGCGGAATTCCTGAAACGCCATGGATACGACCTTACGAAATGGCTGCCCACACTTTGTGGTCGGCAGATCGACAACGCAACAACCACCGAGGACTTTCTACAGGATTTCCGGGTCACCGTCTGCGACTTGATCGCGGAAAACTACTATGGCCGGCTGGATTCCCTGGCGAAAGAGGGCGGACTGCTGGGGTCTCATTCGGAGGCCGGTGGGCCGATCGGAGCTCCCCATACCTTCTGGCTCGATGCACTGAAGTTTCATGGCACGACCACGATTCCGATGGGGGAGTTTTGGATCAAAGAATTTGATAACGCCAACGTTTCCTACACTCGCAACCATACGATCAAGCAAATCGCCAGTGCGGCGCACATTTATGGCAGGGAGATCTGTCAGGCCGAGTCCTTTACCGCGTATAGAGACATCTTTGTGAGTGATCCTTATAAGATCAAAGCCGTTGGAGATCTGGCATTTTGTGATGGGCTGACGCGGATGGTGTTCCATCAGTGGATCCATCAACCCGATCCCGACATGGTACCGGGCTACGGGTCGCGGCCGTGGAAAACAAAGGACATCGGCACCAAATTTGGTCACACCCGGGCCTGGTGGCCGATGGCCGATGGGTGGTTGAGCTATCTGGCGCGCTGCCAGTACATGCTGCGCCAAGGCAAGTTCGTGGCAGATTTTGCCTACCTTCAGGATGAGCGTATTCCGTCATATGTGGTCAGTCGTCCAGGGGAGAAGCCCCAGTGTCCTCCCGGCTGCGACTACGACGCACTCCACGCGGAAGTGCTGTTGACGCGAGCTTCCGCTGAAGGTGGACAACTCCAGCTGGAAAGTGGCATGCACTATCGTTACCTCGTGCTTCCGCCGGATCCGGATGCGATCCTCTCGCCTGCGACACTCAAGAAGATCAAGCAGCTCGCCGAGGCCGGCGTGCAAGTCCTTGGACCAGGCTACCGCGAGGGCACGTTGGAGGAAATCCTCAGCGCGGATGGCCTGGTTCCGGATATCGAGTTTCGCAATGCATCGCCCAGCGCTCGTTTTGAGAAGATTCATCGTCGCCATGGGGAGACCGATAGTTACTTTGTCAGCAATCAAGCCGTCGAAGAGATCCATGCCGATGTCACCTTCCGCGTTTCAGGAAAGCAGCCCGAACTTTGGAACCCGGTAACTGGCAAAATACAAGAGCTACCCGAGTGGCGTGAGGAAAACGGCCGCACTGTGGTGCCCATGACATTTGCGGCAAAGGAGAGCAGCTTCGTGGTTTTCCGAAAAAAAGCTCAACCGAGCAGAGCGAAAAGCACGAAAAACTTCCCCGAACATACAGCGCTCAAACCGCTTAGCGGACCCTGGCAGGTTTCTTTCGATCCCAAATGGGGTGGCCCTGAATCGATCGTCTTTGATGAGCTGGTTGATTGGACACAACGGCCCGAAGAGGGCATTCGCTACTATAGTGGAAGAGCCACTTATAGAAAGAAATTTGACCTGCCTGTTTCGACTTCCGAACAACCCGTTTACCTCGACCTCGGAGAGCTGAGTTGCATCGCCCGAGTACGCTTGAATGGCAAGGATCTCGGTGTTGTCTGGACGGCTCCCTGGCATATTGAAATCACGAATACCGTCCGACCCGAGGGAAATCAGCTCGAAATCGAAGTCGCAAACCACTGGATCAACCGAATTATCGGCGACGAGAAACTCCCGCCTGAACAGCGTTTCACTCAAACGAACGTGGAATCCAAAACAACTCCACTCCAGCCGGCTGGTCTCCTTGGCCCAGTATGTTTATTTATCGCACAAGCAGAAGAAGGCAAGCCGCAAGAGGAGACTAAGGCCTCGAACAGCCCTGAGGAAAAGAAGGTAGAACTCCTCTTCCTGGGCACACCCGGAAGCACTGAAACGACCAAATAAAAGGAATTTAAAATGAGAACCATAACACTATTATCACTTGTTGTTGCAAGCTTGTGCGGAGCGACCCGCTGTCTTGCTGCTCCAGTAGCCGACAACCCGATTACGGTACGTGTTGCTTCCTATAATGTTGAGTTCAGCAAAAGCGCGACCCCTGAACAGATTGGTGAGATGTTCAAGCCATACAAGCTGGATATCATCGGCTTTGACGAAGCTCCAGATGGTGACTGGACAGCTCGCGTGGGCAAAGTGCTGGGAATGGAATACTGCTATGTTGGCAGGATCTCATCGGCAAATCACAAAGATAAATACAAGACAATTCTCAGCCGGACACCCTTAGAAGGCACGGAAGAACACCAACTCACAAGCACGGGCCGTGGCTGGAATCCCGCGTCGGTTGTCAGAGCTGTGACTCAGATTGATGGAGTTTCCTTCGCATTTTACTCGCTGCATATTAGTAAATCGGGCGCGACGGATGGCCATGCGCATTACCTTGCGACCAAGGTTCTCCCGAAAGAGAACA
>JAAEOI010000410.1 GCA_024244665.1 Bacteroidota bacterium
AGCACTGAGTACTGACCACTGAGTACTGTATACTGAGTACTGTATACTGACCACTGAGCACTGACCACTGAGTACTGTATACTGAGTACTGTATACTGAGTACTGACCACTGACCACTGAGTACTGACCACTGAGTACTGAGTACTTATATGTCTTCGTCAAGGGATACTCCCAGGATATCAAAACCTTTCTCGTGGAATTCGGCATATATCTCAACCAGCTCGGGATTTGACCTGCGGCACGGTCCGCACCAGGATGCCCAGAAATCAATAAGCAAAACACTGCCATTATGAATTTCCGATACATTGAGTATATTTCCTTCCGGTGTCTCCAGTCCAAAGTCCTTGTATTGTTTCCCGATGGCTACATCTTTCTGCTTCTCCATGATTTCGTACATATAAGTATACTCCTCCATCTGCTGAACGACAGGGTCAAGGGAAGTCAGAGTCTTCTCAAGATCGTCGGTATCCAGGTTGTAAAAGGATCCCCTCAGGATGAGCACAGATGCGTAGGAATCAGGGTTCTCGGCCAGGTAGAGTGAGTCCACTGCCTCCTTCTCTTTGTTGACCAGCTCATAGGTAGCAATGATGCTGTCTGCGGCTGCCTGGTCCTCTTTTTCCATGGCTGCGTAGTAGGCCTCGACAATGGCTGCCTTCTTACTGTCAAATTCAGCACCCTTTTCATTATAGTCGTTGAGATCACTCTGTGCACCGCCTGTGGTTTCAATGACCGGGTCTGCGATGGTGCCGGAAATGGTATATTCTGCATTCTCAACGAGAAGCCGTACCGATTTCCGTTCACCCTTGACAGAGAGGAACATGGTCTTTACCCCGTCTACATCGCTGGAGAGAACAGCAGGGATCCCTGCTTCGACCAGGACAGAGTCTGTGACAACATATTCCCTGTTTGCTCTTGAGGTCAGATTGATCCACTTTCCTTCCACGCCATCCAGATTAAGATTGATAGTGTAGTCGTCGGAGGTCTGTTTACATGATGTGATGGCCAGAAAGGCCAGAAATGAGATGATGAGCCTACGCATTATACTGCCCAATTTTAGGTTAAAGCTCAAACTTACAATTATTTATTACTCGTTGACCGGGTTATGTGGTGCCGCGATATGATTTATACTTATTCAAAATAGTTGCTGCAGCCATGTAAGATGTAATCTCACCCCCAACAATTGATTTTTCAAGTGTTTTCAGCTCTTTTTGCATGACCGGATCACTGAATACATGCTCGTAGATCCCCTCTTTGATGGTTTCGTACATCCAGTACCTGGACTGGTCGCTGCGGCGGGATGAGAGAAAATCGTTCCCTATGACAAACTCACGGTACTCATTTACCATATCCCATATTTCACGGATGCCGGTCTGGTACAGCGAAGAGCATGTGGTAATCCTTGGAATCCATCCGGAAAGTGACGGGGGAAAGAGGTGGAGAGCATTGGTAAACTCGGCCTGGGCCCTGTTTGCTTTCTGGATGTTGTTACCATCAGCTTTATTGATCACGATTCCATCGGCCATCTCCATGATCCCACGTTTGATTCCTTGTAGTTCATCACCCGCACCGGCAAGCATAATAAGCAGGAAAAAATCGACCATCCCGTGTACTGCTGTTTCGGACTGACCCACACCCACAGTTTCCACAAAAAGTGTATCGAAACCCGCAGCCTCACAGAGGATCATGGTCTCCCGTGTTTTCCTGGCCACCCCTCCAAGGGTTCCTCCCGAGGGGGATGGCCTGATATAAGCTTCCTTTCGTCCTGCCAGCTCTTCCATCCGGGTCTTGTCACCCAGGATACTTCCTTTTGATCTTTCACTGCTTGGGTCAATGGCCAGCACTGCCAGCTTTCCGCCATTGTCGATGATATGTTTGCCAAGGGCTTCAATGAAGGTGCTTTTTCCGGCACCCGGCACTCCGGTGATTCCCATTCGAAATGCTTTCCCGGAAAAGGGAAGGCAGGCTGATATAAGTTTCTGGGCCTCAGACTGATGTTTTGGAAGGGAACTCTCAGCCAGGGTGATGGCCCTGCCCAGGGAGCTTATGTCGCCCGACCGGATTCCTTCGAAGAGACGGGAGACCGATGGGCTTCCTTTCACTGCTTTCTTCAGCCGGCTAACCGCCTCCTTGCTGACCGGATCTGGCTGGGGGACCCCTTCGGCCACCGAGAGGGCAGATTTTTTTTTGGTGGATCCGGTCATGCCATGATTATCTTTTGATTCAGGAGCTATCGGTTTATGATTCCGGGTGACTGTACTTTTTCCTGAAATACTCATAAGTGGACATCTGTGACCTGATATCAGGACCCTGGGTGATGATCCGGTTGTTGGTCAGGTTTTCATCAAGTTCGCAGGCTTTCACATTGTCCGATAACTGGATATTCAGTACATCAAGGATCTCCTTTTTGGCATCGGGATCATATACCGGGAATATGCACTCGACCCGGCGTCTTAGGTTCCTTTTCATCCAGTCGGCCGAACCCATGTAGACCTTATGTTCTCCTTTGTTGAGGAAAACAAATATCCGGGCATGTTCCAGGAACCTGTCGACGATCCTGATTACCCTGATATTTTTACTATAGGATTGTCCCGGTTTCAGGGTACACACCCCACGGATAATCAGGTCCACTTTAACACCCGCTTCACTGGCTTTGTAGAGTGCATCCACCATCTCGCCGTCCTGAAGTCCGTTCATTTTCAGGAGGATATAGCCGATACCTCCCTTTTTGGAGATCTCAATTTCCTTTCGAATCAATTTCAGGAATCCGGGAACCATATTGAATACAGGGACCAGGATATGTTTGAATTTGGGTTTGTAATTCTGATCCTCCAGGTACCTGTAAAGATTCTTAACATCCTTCAAGACCTCGGAGTTAGAGGTGAGAAGCCCGTGGTCGCCATAAATTCTGGCTGTTTTTTCATTGAAGTTGCCTGTGCCCAGGTAGGCCTGGTCGCCATGTTTGGACCCCTTTTCCCGGATCACCAGTGCGATTTTTGCGTGGACCTTCAGATTGGGGATGCTGTAAATAATGCGGATACCCGCTTTGGTCATTTCATTGGCCCATTTAAGGTTGGCCTCCTCATCGAATCTGGCTTTCAGTTCAACAAAAACAGTTACTAATTTCCCGTTTTCAGCTGCATCAATGAGCGAGTTGACCACCACGGAGTGATCCGAAACCCTGTACTGGGTAGCCCTGATCTCCTTCACAGTGGGGTCAGCAGCTGCCTCCCTGAGGAACCTCAGGTAGTGTTCAAAAGGCTGGTAGGGAACACTGATCAAATAGTCCATTTTGCTGATCATTGCAGCAATTGGTTTCTTCAGGTTGGAAAGCGCCGGAATGGGGATAGGTGGCAGGTTTTCAATCTCAAGTTCGGGATAGAGCGGGTTGGGAAAACCGAAGAAATCCCTGAAGTTATGCCTGCTGCCTCCCATAACAAGCAGGTTCTTGGAGATGCGAAACGAACCTCTCAGGTAATCGAGTAATTTGTCTGGCATTTTCCGGTCATACTGGAACCGGTTTGGCAGTCCGACCGACCTGGCCGACCTGATCCGGTCGATGGCATCGATCAGGTCATCACTCTCGTATTCATCATAATCCATATCGGCATCCCTGGTCAATTTAAGGGAGTACCAGTTCAGTACCTCATAACCCGGGAAGATGGCATCAATATGACGCATGATGACATCCTCAAGGAACATGATGTAATGTTTGTCGCCCTCCCCCGGCAGTTCAATGAACCTGGAGAAGTTGTGGTCTGTGGGGATCTTTACAATGCTGTATCGTTCCCTTCGTTTCTTTCCCTTGTTTTCATGGCTTACCATCTCCAGGGCTATATAGGGATGGCCTGTTTTAAGAAAGGGCCTTACCTTTCCCTTCACCATCATTACAGGTTGTATTGAGGTGATCAGATCGGAGTAGAAAACCTCCCGGATAAAGTGCAACTGGGGCCTGGTCAACTGGTCCATTTCATTGACAACAATAATGTTGTTCTTTCTCAGTTCGGGGAGGATCTCTTCCTCGAAAATCAGGTGGAAGATCGACTGCTGGTTGGTGACAATCTCATTAATCTGTCGGATAATCCCGGCTGGATCCATATCCTTAATGTGCTGCTTTGGGAACTCCTTTTCATGTCGAAGCATATGCTTGTAATAGCTCACCCGTACCTGATAGAACTCTTCAGTGTTATTGGAGTAGATTGCCAGGAACTTGATCCTTTCAAAAAGAGGGAGGGTTTTATCCATTGCCTCCTGAAGAACCCTCAAGTTGAATGAAAGCCAGCTGATGTCCCGGTTGATGTATTGGTATTTTCCCATAGTCGGCAGATCGATTCGCAAAGGTAAGTATAGTTTGGGAAAGCTCACAATCTACCACAGCAGTGCTGGCGTCAACGCATATAAAGATCAGGAAATGAGTCTGGATTATCAATTCCACTCGCTTGTTAAGCCCTCTGGCCTGAGATAATGAGTTCTTGTTAAAGGTCCTTGGAAATTAATGCGCTGGCCCTGACTTCAGTGTTGTAAAACATGGGTGCTTCTCAATTGCTTATATCACGAAATTTCATATTTTAGAAAAAAAACCAACAAATGGATATTTTATCTGATCCTGCAGTCATCTGGTTTCTGATCGGCCTGGGACTGCTTCTATTGGAACTTGTATTACCCGGACTTGTGATCCTTTTTTTTGGAGCAGGAGCCTGGATAACCGCACTGGCATGTGTTGTGCATGACTTCAGCCTGAACTGGCAGATTCTGATCTTCCTGGTGGCCTCATTGCTGGGGCTTGGGTTGCTCCGGAAATACCTTAAAAGGAAGTTCTTTAGCAAGAAAAGTGGTGAGGTGGAGGACCAGCTGGAGGAGTTTATCGGACGGAAGGCAAAAGCCATTGAAGATTTCAAGGAGGGCAGAGGCAAGGTCGAATTCAAAGGCACACGGTGGTCGGCCCACAGTGACGCCCCGGTGGCCAAAAACCAGTGGGTAACTGTTGTAAGCAAAGATAGCCTCATCCTGGAAGTCAAACCCGCCTAGCCATCGAACTCCTGACCATCGAACTACCTCCCTACCTGACCATCGAACTACCTAACCATCGAACCACCTAACGATTTAACTACTAAACTACCATGGAAATGAATGCATTAACTCTTGTTTACGTCGGCCTGATTTTACTGGCCCTGATTATTCTTTTATCCTCCATTAAAGTGGTGCCCCAGAGACGTGCCTATATTGTTGAACGCCTTGGGAAATTCCGGATTACCCTGAAGGCCGGTTTCAATATCCTGGTCCCTTTTATTGATCGGGTACAGTACAGACACACGCTTAAGGAACAGGCCATAGATGTGGCATCGCAGATCTGTATCACTCGCGATAATATATCCGTTGAGGTGGATGGAATCCTCTATTTGCAGGTAATTGATCCTGCCAAAGCATCCTACGGTATTGACAATTACCAGTTTGCTTCAATCCAGATTGCCCAGACCACCATGCGAAGTATTATCGGGAAGCTTGAGCTGGACAAAACATTCGAGGAGCGCGAGACCATTAACAACAGTATTGTCTCTGCCGTAGATAAGGCCAGTGATCCCTGGGGTGTCAAGGTTTCCCGTTACGAGGTGAAGAATATTATTCCCCCTCAGAGCATCAAGGATGCCATGGAGAAGCAGATGCGGGCCGAACGGGAAAAGCGTGCAGTGATTGCCGAATCGGAGGGGGAGAAGCAGGCAAAAATCAATGTGGCTGAGGGATCCAGGCAGGAGGCGATTGCAGAATCAGAGGGAGAGATGCAGAAGCGGATCAATGAGGCCACAGGTAAGGCGTCAGAGATTGAGCAGGTAGCAACAGCTACTGCAAACGGAATCAGAGCAATTGCAATTGCCATCAATGAAGAGGGCGGTAAGGATGCGGTTAACCTGCGGATTGCAGAGCAGTACCTTATGGCGTTTGGAAAGCTGGCCAAGGAGTCCAATACCATGATCATGCCCTCCAACCTGGCTGATATTTCCAGTATCATTGCCACAGCCACCAAGGTATTTGATACCACCAAGAAGTAAGAGAGCTCTTCAGACACTTATTTTAAACCCGCGCTGGCAGCCTGCCAGCGCGGGTTTTACATTAGATCTGTTCACAACTAGTGTTTTTTTTAAGTGCGTAATTATAAATATAGTTATAAATTTGCGGCGATCATAAATCATAAACAGTGAAGTTGGTATTTTTGAGGCGTAACAGGCACAGGGCATCTCTCCTCCTTATTTCAGGAGCGGGATTGATTATATTGATGGTTCTCTTTGCCAGGGGAATGAACGGGGTGAAACCTCAATCTGAAGATCAGGTAGCTGTGAATCTGATGGCGGATGAGGGAGTCAGAAGCTATGAAATGCCTGTGCTGCCACCCCTGCGGGATTTTGTTTCGTTCATGGACTCAGAGCTTGACAGTTCCCATACCGTTGGTGCGGCCTATACATTTGTCCGTTCCGGCAAGGTGGAGTATACAGGTACCTTCGGGGAGCGAAAACGGGGCGATGGCATGGAAGTGGATGAGCATACCCTTTTTCGGCTTGCCTCGGTTTCAAAAGGATTTGCCGGTGCCCTGGCCTGTATGCTTGAACAGGAGGGATCCCTTTCGCTGGATGACCTTGTGGTGGATCATTACCCCGGTTTTCGGCTGAAGAATCCGGCAAGTACCGATAGCATAACCATCAAACACCTGCTGAGCCATACTACCGGACTTGTACCTTATGCATTTGATAACCTCGTCGAGGCCGGTGTAGCTCTGCCTGATATAGTGGACCGTCTTCATGAGGTAGATATCTCAGGTGCTCCAGGTACACTTTACGGATATCAAAATGTCACATTCAGCATGTGGGACCCTATCGCCAGGCGGGCAACCGGGACACCTTACCAGGTCCTTATGGATGAGATGATCTTCACCCCCCTGGGTATGCAGGATGCCTCGGTGGGTGAGGTGGAGAGAATCCCTGACCTTAATATGGCCAGTCCGCATGCGAGGGGGACGGACGGTTACATAGTGCTTAAACCGCACATTGGATATTACAATGTGTTGCCTGCGGCAGGGGTGAATGCCAGCATTTCGGATATGGAACAATGGCTCCTGGCACTACTGGGGCACAAACCTTCTGTTTTTCCGGATACCATCTGCAAATCATTGGCTGAGCCCTTGATCTACACTCCGCTTAAATATCGTTATACCCGAAACTGGAAACCATTCAGGGAGCGCTATTACAGTCTTGGGTGGAGGATCTACCAATACAGAGGGAGGACAATCGTATGCCATGGAGGTTACATTCGTGGCTACCGGGCTGAGATCGGATTCTGTCCGACCGAGGATGTGGGGATTGCTTTTCTTCAGAATTCACCAAACAACCTTGCTTCGAAGGTGGTTCCCCAGTTCTTCGATCTCTGGTTCGATCACCAGGAGGCCTTACTGGCGGCTGAAAACAAATAAAAGGAGATATAATTATAAAAATAGTTGCATTACTATATAAATAGTTATATGTTTGTTTTATGAAGGAATTGACAAAGGCCGAACGACAGGTAATGCATCACATCTGGGAGCTGAAGAAGAGCTTCCTGAAGGATATTGTTGAAGCATTCCCGGAACCACGACCCGCTTATACCACCATTTCGACGGTAATCAGGGTTCTGGTAAAGAAGGGATTTGTAGGATACAATACCTATGGAAAAGTCCATGAATATTTCGCGAAAATCTCCCGGCAGTCCTACTTCAGGACCTATGTAAAATTGTTGATTAACAATCATTTTGATGGATCGGTGGTCAGTTTTGCATCGTTTTTCACAGGTGACGATGCAGTTGACCTGGGCGAACTGGAGGAGATTAAACAACTGATAGATCAGAAAATTGATGCTCTGAAAGGAGACCAGTGATGGCTTATTCAGAATATATTCTGAAGGTTAACCTTGCCGTCATGGCGGGTTGGCTGCTGTACAGGCTCTTTTTCAAGCGTCTTACCTTCTTTCAATGGAACCGCTTTTATCTGCTTGGTTCTGTTGTACTCTCTTTTATACTGCCGCTGCTCAGGCTTCCCAGGGGAAGCCGGCTGGCAGCTGTAGTCGATCTCAGTGGAATTGAATGGGAATATGTGGATCTCCTGATACAGGCTCCGGCAGCATTGGTGCCGGAGGGTACCGGAATTTCTTCCCGTTCTTTGATCCTGGGCATATACCTTGCCGGTACCCTTGTGTTGATGGCTCTGTTCGTTTGGAGATTCCTGAAAAACAGAAGTCTGACCAGGCATGCAAAAAAGGTAAAAGGTGAAGGCGTAGAAGTATATGTACTGGATGGGAAGAGCGGATCATTTACCCTTTTCAGGAGGGTTTACCTTGACCAGCACACCTGGGAGAACCAGGTGCGTCATGTGTTAAGGCATGAGATGGTTCATGCATCCCAGCTCCATTTCCTCGATCTGATTTTCATGGCATTCGTTGGTGTTTTATTGTGGTTCAACCCCTTAG
>JAAEOI010000411.1 GCA_024244665.1 Bacteroidota bacterium
AGCCCTGTTTCAACGATTCGCCCCTTATCGAGCACCACGATTAAATCCGCATGCAATATGGTTGACAGTCGATGCGCGATAACGAACGTGGTACGGTTTTCCACAAGCCTGTAGATGGCTTTCTGAATGAGCTGTTCCGTCTCTGTATCCACAGATGAGGTAGCTTCATCCAGGATGAGAATACGTGGATTGGCAAGGATGGCACGGGCAATAGCAATACGTTGTTTCTGGCCTCCGGAGAGTTTTACACCGCGTTCTCCTATCATAGAGTCATATCCATTCGGCAACGTTGAGATAAAATCATGCGCATTTGCAGCAAGGGCGGCGCTTTTAATTTCTTTATCAGGCGCATCAGATCTGGCATAAGCAATGTTTGCCTTTATGGTGTCATTGAAAAGAAAGGGATCCTGGAGCACCATGGCCATTTGCTTACGGAGGGAATGGAGTTTGATACGTTTGATATCATAACCGTCAATGTAGATATCCCCTTTTGTGGGATCGTAAAATCTAGGAATCAGTTTTGTGAGGGTGGTCTTACCACTACCACTGGGACCAACCATCGCAATCATCTGGCCCGGTCGGGCAGTTATGTTGATATCGGTGAGGACTTCAATGCCCCGATTATACATGAAGTTGACATGTCTGAATTCCACGACTCCATTTA
>JAAEOI010000412.1 GCA_024244665.1 Bacteroidota bacterium
CCCTCCAGCTCGACCATATTCTCCTCCATGTCCTTCAGATGCAGGTATACCTTGCCGGGCTTACTGGTGATGGCATAGGGTGGGAACTTCAGGGGGCTGGGATCGGCACCGTAAATGGCTTCTCCGTTGATTTTCAGCCAGTCTCCAATAGCCGTAATGCTGTTTACCTGGGACTCGGGGATGGTCCCGTCGGCCCGCGGACCTACATTCAGCAGGTAAACGCCTCCATTGCCCACAATACGGCACAGGCTGTAGATGAAATCGGAGTATTCCGGGGAGCGGTCGTTTTCCCCGCCATAGGATGTGTAGCCCCATCCACCCTGGGTAACCGACTCATGTGTCTGCCAGGGTACTTTCAGGTCGGGCAACCAGGTTGCCTTACTCACGCTTGGGGTCTTGCCGTTATCGATTGACACATCGAAATGGCCATAACCCATGCCCAGCCTTGAATTGACCAGTGCGCCTGGCTGGTTTTCCTTCACAATATCCATCATCAACTGGCACTTCTCATCATCCATCTGTGTGGGGGTATCGAACCACACCATGAAAATATCTCCATATGAGCTGGTCAGCTCTTTTACCTGCTTGACTGCCTTTTCATTGAAATAGGCATCAAATTTCTCCTGGGGTTTGGTGATTCCCTCAAAATCCCAGTGGTTCCCTACAGCGCCTTCTTCGTGCCAGTCCTGGCTTTGCGAATAGTAGAAACCAAGTTTCATGTTCCGTTGGGCACATTCATCCGATAACTCTCTGTAAATATCACGTCTAAATCCTGCAAAATCCACAAGGTTATAGGGGTGTTTGGAATCGTACATTGCAAAGCCATCGTGATGTTTGGCAGTAAGCACAATAAACTTCATCCCTGCCTTTTCCGCGATATCAACCCATTCGCCCGCATTAAATTTCTCCGGCATAAATTTACCAGCAGCTTCTCGCTCATAGTCTTCGATGGGAATAAAACCACGCCTCATGATCCATTCGGCAGCTACTTCCTTTCCGTCCCACACACCTGCCAGCCGGGCATAGGGGCCCCAGTGGACAAACATCCCCAGTTTGTACTCATAGAGAAGCTCCATGTTTGTTCGTATCTCAGGCGTATAAGCCGATGCATCTGTTTTCCCAAAGTCAACTTTGCCAGCAGTTTCAGATACGTAATCAACACTGTTCAGATTACTTTTTTGATTCTGGCAACTCAGCAGGAAAAGGCACAGGATTGGTGCTACAAGTGTTATGCTTCGAATTTGTGCAGGCTTTTTCATCTTTTCAATTTTCATGGATCTATGAAGCTTGGTTTTCACATTGCAATTTCGCGAATAGCCTGTAGTCTTATTTGCTCAAACCCATCAATCCATTGTTAGAAACGAACAAAAAGAAATATTCTCCTCCAAAAAGCAACGAGATGCAGAATATGAGCCACCAGCCATATCTCCACCTCATCAACTTTCAGAAATAAACTTGAAATCACATTAAGGAGAAAAAGTGAAATCTATCAAGAAACAGAAATGAAAGAAGATGAAAGTATGTTGATTATTTCCGAGGAATTAATCGCGCAAAAGATATTCATCATCAGAAGTGTCAAAGTTATGCTGGACAAAGACTTAGCTAATCTGTTCGATTGTATCTGAGTATCTACCCATTGTAAAAGAGTTGATCCAAAAACTTGATTCTGCAATATTGTGCATTTCTGACAATGAGATGCCGAATATGAGCAAGCCATATTGCCGGAATTTTTCCAAATTACCTTTTTGTTTTTCGCATTAATACGGACTGCTCGATATGTATGGGAAAATATTGCTGACCAGCCTGATTCTTGTTTCATTTGCATCATGCAAAGGCCCGATCAATTCGAATAGTGAGAAACCAAACATCCTTTTTATAATCGCTGATGATTTGGGCGATCGCTTAGCCTGTTACGATGATACAGTGGCTGTGACACCAAATCTCGATAAGCTGGCTGAAGAAGGTGTGCTGTTCAGAAATACTTTCTGCCAGTACCCGACCTGCGGACCGAGTCGGGCATCTTTGTTTTCAGGATTATACCCATTTGAAAGCGGATACACCTCAAATGCAAAAGGCAGCTTCAATGAGCTGCTGCCGGATATACAATCGCTTCCATGCCTATTCAGGGAAAATGGATATTTCACCGCCCGTGTAGGAAAATTGTTTCACATGGGTATCCCCGGCGGAATAGGAGGACCCGGGACAGACGACACACTTGCCTGGGACGTGGCAATTAATAATCACGGGTGGGACGCTATTGAGCAAAACTGGGAAAGAGCTGTAAGCGTTGGGTCTACCACAGGTTCCGGAGTTCGTATTCGATATTTGGCACCAGAGATTGACGATTATAAGATGGCTGACGGACAGGGGCTAAAAGAGGCCATCAGCTTGATGAAAGAAAACAACCCGGAGAAAACCGGCATACCCTTCTTCCTGGCTTTTGGAATCTATCGACCGCATCCCCCTATGATTGTTCCAAAAAAGCATTGGGATGCCATAGATATTTCAAAATATGAAATCCCCTCTGTTCCGGAAAATGACCGGGAGGATATCCCGGATATCAATTGGCATTTAAAGGGTCCCGGGTTCAATTATATTCCTGAAGAACACGGGGAAAACTATGCCCATGCTTATTATGCTGCCATCCATTTTGTTGATGAACTGGCAGGTAAACTGATTGATGAACTAAAAAAGGAAGGCTTAGCCGAAAATACCATCATTGTTTTTACGGGAGACCAGGGATTTATGCTTGGGGAACACGGTCACTGGCATAAATCATCCATGTTTGAAGAATCATGTCGTGTTCCCCTGATTATCGTTGATCCACGCCAAAAAGAAAAGGGGAAGCAATGCTTTAATCTCACCGGGCTAATTGATATTTATCCCACACTATGTGAGCTGGCAGACATTTCTCCACCTCATAAGCTTTCTGGAATAAGCTTAAAGCCCCAGCTGGAGAATGTGAAAACCAGGGGTAAATTATTTGAATTTACGATGGGCACCCCCGGGGGATACGGTATCAGGACTCAAAAATATCGCTATACTGAATGGCGAAAAGATGTCAGCAAAACTGAATTTTCAATGCTTTATGATCTTGACAAAGACCCTAACGAATTCACCAGCCTTTCAGATATGGAGGAATATCAAACTATTGTAAAATAGTTAAAGCAAAAGCTTGATTCTGCAATAACTGTGTATTAACGACGAATACCTGATGTATTTCAATTCAATGGAACTCAAATTAAACTAAGATGAGAAGAAGAAATATGCTGAGAAATTTGGCCGGTGCCGGGCTTTTTCTGGGCGCAGGGAAAATGACATCTGGAGCTGATCTGAGTACCGGTGTTGCCCCCGGGGAAAAAGTAACTGCCAGGATTCCCAAAATGAAAATTACCAATGTTGAAACCATTGCTACGGGAAGAGACATCTACGTGAAGATTCAAACCGATGCCGGAATCACCGGCTATGGCGATGCCACCAACCACTTCTTGCCTCACAGTGTCATCGGCATGTTGAAAGACCTGAAACCCTATCTCTTGTCTGAAGACCCTCAGAGGATCGAGTATCTGTGGCAATCATGTTATCGCCGTCGCTTTCAGAGAGGGGGGCCAGCCACAGGATCGGCCCTGGCAGGAATTGACCAGGCCCTGTGGGACATTAAAGGTAAAGCATGCGGAATGCCTGTCTACCAGCTGCTGGGTGGTCTGGCCAGGGAAAAGGTGCGTGCCTACGGTCATGTAGGGGGTAATACAGCGGAAATAGCAGCTAATTCCGCAAAGAAACTGGTCGAAAGAGGGATCACAGCCATCCGTTTCAGGGCCTTCCACAGCTATGATGCCATCGATGTGCACGACCATGCCACGGCTGTTGACCAGCAAATCGAATACCTGGCAGCCATCCGGGAGGCTGTGGGTGAGGACATCGATCTCTTGCTGGAATGCCATGGCCGCTATGATCCCCAGTGGGCCATTAAGCTTGCAGGACTGGCTAAACCCTATAAGCCCTTCTTCATAGAAGACCCCATCAGGCACGAAAATCCGGAAGCACTGAAATACCTGCGCGAAAAAACGGATATCCCCATCGCCATCGGAGAACGGTACCATGACAAATGGGATTGCAGGGAGACCATTGTGAATCAATATGCTACTTACCTTCGCCTGGACATCTGCCATTGCGGTGGTATCAGTGAAATGAAGAAAGCTGCCGCCATGGCAGAGACTTACTATATGGATCTGATCCCGCACAACAATGCTACTGCACTGGGATCCATGGCTACTGTTCATGCAGCCCTGGCCATTCCGAATATCACCATGATCGAAGGCGGGGCAATTCACTCTGTGAATCATCCAACTGAAAAAGTAGCCGGACCCTTTCCGAAAGTGGTGGATGGTTATGTCTTACCTCCTGAGGCCCCCGGGCTGGGCATAAACGTGAATGAAGAAGCCGCAGCAGCAGTTCCCTTCAATGACAGAGTAATGCAGCCACGCCTGAAGGGATTTGACGGGGCTGTTCGTGATTTTTAACTAAACGACAGAAGAGAGATGACAATCAGATGTATTAGCGTATAAGGATATGTGTATCTTGATGGGCATTTGCTATAGGAAACATATGAAACGGACTTGTTATGCACTGATCCTGGTATTGTTTTCAATTTCGCTACTATGCTTTTGGGGCTGTAAGCAGCAAGCAAATAAGGAGGTATTCACCTTTAAACTTGGTCATGTGGCAAATACAGATCATACCTGGCACAAGGCTTTTGAATATTTCAGGGATATTGTTTATGAAAGATCCCAGGGCAAAATAATAATCAAAGTCTTTCCTAATGAACAGCTGGGAAAGGAGCTTGAATTGATCCGGAGTATTAAAACCGGTATTGCCGACATGACTATCACAGGAGGGTCTCTTCAGAACTGGACTGATATAGTTGCTTTTTCCGACATGCCCTTTGTGTTCCGGGATTCCCTGCACATGCAAAAACTTGCAGATGGTCCCCTCGGGAAGAAAATGGAGCTTAGGATCCTGGAGGAGACCGGCATAAGGTGCCTCACCTATTTTCAAAGGGGCCCACGGCACCTGACCTCCAACCGGCCTATCCGGAAACCTGATGACCTGAAAGGACTTATTGTAAGGGTACCCAGTGTTCCCACTTACACAAGTGCCTGGAGTGCCCTGGGCGCAAATCCCACACCAATGGCTCTTTCCGAGGTATTTACCTCCTTGCAGCAGGGTACCATTGAGGGACAGGAAAACCCGCTGGCCATGATCAGCAGCACAAACCTGTATGAAGTCCAGGACTATGTGAACCTGACAGCCCATGTGATTAGCTGGGGTTATGTGGTGATAGGAGACAAGCATTTTCAGAAGATGCCTTTTGATCTGCAGGAAATTTTCATGTCAGCAATAAAGGAGATGCAGGATTTTGAACACCGCCTGTTCCTGGAAAATGAAGCAAGGCTCAGGGAGTACCTTGAAAGTAAGGGTATGGAATTTATTAAGGTGGACCAGGCAGATTTCCGGCAAAAAGGTGCGGAAGCCGTTTACCAGAGTTTGTCTGAGGATATGAAGGAAATGTACAATCAAATTGGGGATATAAAATAAAACGGATGAAAAAAAGCAAACTCGTTTCCCTCCTGGAATGGTGTACAATAATCTGTGCCATCGGACTCATATTTACTGTCCTGCTTCAAATAGTCTCAAGAAAGCTATTTGTGAATATAGCACCACCATGGACAGAGGAGATTTCCAGATTCTTTTTTATCTATACCATCAGTTTTGGAGCTGGACTGGCACAGAAGGAGGGTTACTTTGTCAGCATGGACTATTTCTAC
>JAAEOI010000413.1 GCA_024244665.1 Bacteroidota bacterium
GGAAACTGACCTGTCATAACAGATGTCCTGCTGGGGGAACATACCGGGTTAACGACAGTGAAATTCTTGAAATCAATTCCCTCTTCAGCCATTCTATCCAGGTTGGGCGTCTCACAGAATGCACTTCCGTGACTGCTCAGATCGCCGAAGCCCCAATCATCGGCATAGATGAAGATGATATTTGGTTTGCTCTTCCCTTCAGTGCTGAACGATAATACAAACAATGCCACTGCAATTAAAAGAATACTTCTTGCTGTTTTCATTTTCTTTATATTTTGGTCATTACTTTATTCCCCAATCCTTATTTGCCTGTTCTCCCATATCCAACTCAAGAATGCCTCCGGCGGCAATTTCCTTATGCGAGATCCAACACCTGTTCAATTTCTTCCCGTTTAATTTCGCAGATTGGATAAAGATGTTCTCCTCCGAATTATTTCTGGCTACAACCGTGAAGGTCTCACCTTCTGCATATACGGGATCAAGTTTGATTTCCACCCTGCTGAACACAGGGCTGGTGATTTCATAGCGCATATCCCCGGGACAAACAGGATGCAGTCCACTTGCTGCCAGCACATACCAGGCAGACATCTGCCCGACATCCTCGTTGCCTACCAATCCATTGACCGTGTTTCGGTAAGCTCTCCTGCATATCTGGCGGGTCCAGTACTGGGTTTGCCAGGGCGCTCCCAGGCGGTTAAAAAGAAAGGGTACGTTATGTACCGGTTCGTTGGCATGGTTGTAGTAATCGTTCCACATCATATCATCGGGGACATTCTCAAAGAAATTTTCCAAATCGGCAAGGGCAGCCTCGCGCCCGCCCAGGAGCTCAGCCAGGCCATCCATATCATGCGGAACAAACCATCCCTGCTGATAAGGATTGCTTTCCCGTGAACCATAGTTCTGTTTTAAACGACCTTTTTCAGGCCATGGCTCTACCCAGGTACCATCTTCATTTTTGGGGCGAAACCATCCTTTTTCAAAATCAAAGAGGTTAGCATAACTTTTAGATAATTTTCGGTATTTTTCAGCATCTTTCCCATACCCTA
Organism: Bacteroidota bacterium; assembly: GCA_024244665.1. Next base: position 1,047 of record JAAEOI010000413.1, read on the forward strand.
GGCTGTCGGCCATCTGTGCCATACACCACTCAGTATAAGACAATTCTAAAGTGGACGAAATGGCTCCTTTAAATGTATTAAAACCCAATTGCTCATTCCCAAACTTTTCACTTGTCGCTTTAGCAACAGTGTAGCCTTTTTCAACATTAAAATTACGAATACCCTTATTGTATGCATCTACCATCACAGATATGGCCGGATTTCCAAGCATACATCCACTGTAAGCATTCAGAAACTCCCAACGTTCGAAATAGCCTCTATCCGTTTCATCAGCCAACTCAATGAGTGAGTTTATCATATCATTGACAATCTCAGGATTGATAATCGTCTGCAAAGGGAACTGACTTCTAAAAACATCCCATCCGCTAAAAATGGTACGTTTAACAAATTTATCTGTTTGATGAATCAGACCATCTCCACCCGGATAAGAGCCATCCACATCAGTAAAGCACCGTGGGTCAATCATGGTATGGTACAATGCGGTATAAAAAACTGTCTTCTCTTCTTCAGTTCCACCCTCAACAGACATTTTGCTCAGGGTATTATTCCATAGCTGAAAGGCATTCTCCTTTACCACATCGAAATCATTATCGGCAATTTCGGCCACCAGGTTCTTCTTAGCCCCTTCCATGCTCACAAATGAAATGCCTGCCTTTACAATAATCTGCTCATCTGCTTTGGTTTCAAATTCTGTGAAAAAACCGAGGTGTTCACCCTGCTTTTCTTTACAGTTTCTTTCAATGGTCGCACCAGCCACCACTTCTCTGTATAGGTCGCTTTCTATATCCTTCCGTTTCCGGGTCCAGTCTTCGGGGATATCGGCACTCCAGACACCAAAATTCTTAAAGGGCTTGCTGAATTGTGCGTAAAAATGAACCGTATAGTTGGGATTGCCTGCACCGTTCCCCCACCCGCCTCCTTCTGGAGTGCATTTCATCCATCCCTGGATGGTATTTCCGTCTACCACTTTAATATATTGTTCTGTGGATGTTCCACCCACCCTTCGTGCCAGGTCAACCTGAATACGGGAATGTTCATTCTCAGGAAAAGTGAACCTGAGCATCCCGCTGTGCGGAGCAGCAGTGGCCTCAGCCCTGATGCCATAATCTGTCAGGGTGGCCGCATAATAACCTGCTTTTGCTACTTCGTCCTCTTTTGCATAACGGGAGCGGTATCCCTCTTCGGGGACTTCAATCCTTCCCGAAGAAGTTTTCAGCTCCCCTGTAGTTGGCATTACCAGGAAATTACCCAGGTCGCCATACCATCCGATTCCGCTCATCTGCGTAAAGGCAAATCCTTCTATGGTCGTGTGCTCATAACTGTAACCGGGACCGTTATCACCACCGGTAATAGTGTTCGGGCTCAGCTGTACAAGCCCGAAAGGAGTGGCTGCTCCCGGGAAGGTCTTCCCAAGACCATGCAAAGCACCGGCATCTTCAACACTGGTGCTTGCCCCGATGAAAGGATTGATGTAATCAACCGGCTGTTTGGGTTGAGAACAGGAAAAAAGGCCGGCACATACAAGCACCAGAAGTACCATTTTACAAGACTTCATAACTGAAACTGAATTTTGTATAAATATCCAATTCCTTCAGTTAAAGTCTTTGCTCATATCTCTTATTGATTTGCTGTATTTCACACATCCGTGGATAATTAAAAGATCCTGGACTTCCAGGAACAAGCTAGATAGCAGGGGGAAACTCACCCCTGCTCAGCGAAGGCGGCCTGTGGGAAGGATCACTTCCCCAGGTGCTTTCGGCCGGGCCCATGACCAGGATTAATTCCCCGCCGACGATCAGTTCCTCGTGCCTGATCCACGCCCTGTCCATTGGCTGCCCGTTCAATGTGGCCGATTGCACATAGATGTTCTCAGCAGAATTGTTTTCGGTTTTTATGGTGAATTTATTATCCACTGAACAGCTATGGTACTCCTGATCCAATGGTATGCTTATTTCATCGAAAATCGGGCTCCCGATGTGCCAGACGTTTTCTCCCGGGGCCACCTGATTAAACCCGATGGCATTTAATACATACCAGGCAGACAATTGCCCGAAATCATCGTTGTGTGCCAGCCCATCAGGGCTTGTCAGGTATGTTCCTTTAAGCACCATCCTTGTCCAGTACTGGGTCCTCCATGGCTGTCCGGCGAAATTAAAATAGGATATCAACTGGTGAACGGGTTCATTGGAATGGTTATAATACCGGCTCCCGGGGGGGAAGTCGGGGGATGAACCGGCAAAAAACTCGTCCAGTTCCTTAATAAAAGTACTTTCTCCCATCAGCTCAATCAATCCATGGACATCGTGGGGTACAAACCAGGTCCACTGGTAGGCATTACCCTCCTTGCTGCCGTCTTTGGCAAACTTATCGGTCCAGGCAGTCTTCCAGTTCCCCTGTTCATCTTTCTGTCTCATCCAGCCAACTTCCGGGTCAAAGAGCTTTTTATAATTCTCACCTGCACGTCTTCTGTAAAAGGCCGCATCGCTGGTTTTTCCCAGGCCCTCGGCAAAGCGGCTGATACACCAGTCACCGTAGGTATTCTCAAGGGTCAGTGAAATGTTGATGGATTTATGGCCATATACATAGCCGTGGGAATTCATTTCATCGGGGAAGTACCGTACTGAATTGGGGCCGGTGGCCGTCTGCAGGGCAATCTCGTAGGCCCTGTCCACATCGTAATTCCGGATCCCTTTCATGTAGGCATCCACCACAACAGAAAGCCCGGGATCACCCAGTCCGGCTCCTGTATAGTCACCCATCAGCTGCCATAATGGATAAGTTTTTCCAGTCAGGTTGGAAATGTCAATAAAGGTATTCACTTCATCATTAACAATATCCGGACGGAGGATGGTCAGCAGGGGAAATTCATGTTTGTATACATCCCAGCCGCTGAATCCCATCCGGGTGGTGTAAGGCTTATCCCCGTATACTTTTTTGTCGGCGCCCCAGTATTTCCCGTCCACATCGGTAAAGTCACAGGGATACATCAGGGTGTGATATAATGCCGTGTTGAAAACCATTTTTTCATCTTCTGTACCCCCTTTTACGGAAATACCCGTTTTGCTCAGGGCATCATTCCAGGTCGTAAGCGCATTACTCCTCACCTTATCAAAACTCCAATGCTTCATTTCCTGTTCGAGGTTGGCCTGTGCACCCTCCATGCTGACGTAGGAAATTCCAACCCTCACCAAAATCTCCTCGTCTTCTTCAGTGCTGAAGTTTGCATAAAACCCAAGGTCGCTGTTGATTGCTTCGGGAAGAGCACCCAGGTCCTCCCCCATATTCC
>JAAEOI010000414.1 GCA_024244665.1 Bacteroidota bacterium
ATTATCCCCCAATTCCCATCGTTTAATCAGATCCGGTTCACGAATCAGGGGGCGACACAGAGAAACGTAGTCAGTCACTCCTTCCTCTACCAATCGCTGGCTGACCTCATAAGAACGAATGCCTCCTACAAGCATTAACGGAATCCTGATTTCCCCTTTATAACGCTTTGCAGCGGCTTCATAGTAGATTCCCTCATCACCAATTCTTGAAAAGGAGATATTGGGCGTTCCCATTAACATTCCTAAGATCGTTCCACCACTCAGTTCTATCGCGTCAACACTGGATTTCTCAAGCATCCTGGCGACATCGAGCATGTCATCTACACAAAAACCACCATCGAGAAAATCTTCTGCATTGATTTTGACCAGAACAGGGAACTGATCTCCCACCGCTTCCCGGACGCTCTGGACAACCTCCAAAACGATCCTTCCTCGGTTTTCGATACTTCCGCCATATTCATCTTCTCGTTTATTGAAAAATGGTGAAAGAAATTGACTCAAGAGATACCCATGAGCGGCATGAATCTGTATCCCATC
>JAAEOI010000415.1 GCA_024244665.1 Bacteroidota bacterium
GAAGGCGTGTAAGGAAGAAGAAAGGTTTTGAAGCTTCCGACTCCTGGGACAAGGTTGTCCCCTATGTATGCATGTCCTGTAATATAGAGGATGGCGGTCTTGCCTATGTAAAGAACGGCAGGGTGGAAAAGGTAGAGGGTAACCCGAAGCACCCCTCAACACGGGGCAGGCGATGTGCCAAAGGAAATGCCGCGCCTCTTCACATCTATGACTCTGATAGGATTCTTCACCCCATGAAAAGGACGGGCCCAAGGGGTTCCGGCAAGTGGAAAAGAGTTTCCTGGGATGACGCGCTTGATGAGGTGGCAGGCAAGGTTACGGATGTTCTCGATCATGGTCACGCCAATGAGATTATGTTCAAGTATGGGCGGGACAGGACCGGGGGCGCTGTTAAGAGGTTCACGTATACCCTTGGGACCAACACAAAACTGAACCATACCTCTGTCTGTGAATCAAGCAAGAAGATAGGGATGGAAACGACCTGGGGACCTGACATTGAAATGCCTGACTTCTCAAACAGCAAGTACATTTTAAACTGGGGATCCAACATCATGGAGACAGCCTACTTCATGAACCCCTATTCTC
>JAAEOI010000416.1 GCA_024244665.1 Bacteroidota bacterium
TGCCCTGGGCTGGTATATTTTACCCCTTCAGGGCGTGGATGACGGGTTGCACTCTACCCAAAGTGTAAACCGTGAAATGATGGATGCCAATATTAATTATAGATAGTCAAACTAGGAGATGATTGATCAATAAGTTACACAAATAACGTAATGCTAATTCTAATGATTCAGAATCTGAGTATTCAATTACCTCCTGATTGATGTATTCGCTCGTATAATCAATCAGTTATAGTACCATGATGCCGTCATGGTCTTGAGGTCTGTATTACTGAGGTATCACAATTATGTATAGGGGATGTGCTGTGGTGTATTTGGTGTGGTCTGATTAGTATGACCAAGTGCACAGTTTGGCTGACAGGAGCAGGTGGATTGGAAATCGATGTGAACCAGTAGACATTATTATCTGCCGTAATATCCTATAAATTAGATGTAATGGAGCGCAATGCTAATGAAACCTTGTGCCGGACATTTATCGTGGATCGAAATGATCAGGAACAGACAATGAACAATGCAAATAATGTAGTGTTTCTTGGGAATGGGCAGAAACAATCAGAAAGAAGCCTGGAGCTCAAGAATAGTGCAAAGGAGCGCTCTCCTCGGGTGGGGCTTGAGAGCAGTAAAATTGTCCGGCAATGCAGGGAGGTTGTAGCCACGACCATTGCTCCACTGATTGACAATCTCTTCGATGCGCTGGATGACGATCTCTACAGGATGGCAGAGAACTCGAACAACGAATCCCAGATCAGCTATTTCGATGCAATGCGCGTGCTACGTCTATTTCGTCCAGGTATGGAGAAAGCCTACCTGAGTTCACTTTTGTATAATTTCGATACCTTTTGGCGTTCCGGGGGAAAGGCTTCCTACATTCAGAAAACTGGTGAAGACAGGGGATTGAAAGATGAGTTAAGTCTGGTTGGAGAGGAGGAGTTAGAGGAGGAGTTGGCCTCTTCAGGAATGATTTCCAAGGCTAGCAATCGTTTCCACCGAGTTCTTTTTGCCCTGAATAAGCGATTTGCGATGTTGCTTGGAAGCGAGAATGTTGATGAGGAGTCTAATCCAGTGGGACCCAGTGCCATGGTACAGCTGTTTCGGCGTGAAATATGTGCCTGGGATGGTGATATCGTTATACGAATTGTAATCTTCAAACTATTCGATAAACATGTGATCGGCCAACTCAAAACGCTCTATGACGGGATTAACCAGCAGTTAGTGAGCGCTGCTGTACTGCCAAACCTGCAAAAGTGGGGAATACCACGTGCGAATTCTACTCAGATAGCACCGAATAGTGTTCCAACCGGACTACCGACGTCATCCCCAGAAGGCGAGATGGGAGCGAGTCTGGCTGATTCACCAGCAACTGCAATGCCGACGCAACCGACAGCAGAAGGGATGCCTGTTCCTATGCCTGGGTTTGCTGAGCTTTGGGGTGTAATGCAGCAGATGATGGCCATTCAAAAGAATGAGCTGGGTTTATTTCGCAATGTGGTTGTTAATGTCGAGGCACTGCCTGAATTACCTCATAAAAATGTTGTTGAAGAGCTCAATGCATTACAACAGCAGGCCCTCACAATGCCCACTTCCAGCGAAATTAACCTGGAAGTGGCTCAAGATGATTTGCGAAATGAGTTGGCGCTCAGATTAGGAAAGATACGAGGGGGTATTCAAACTCAGCGCCTAA
>JAAEOI010000417.1 GCA_024244665.1 Bacteroidota bacterium
AGTTATGTTGAGTCGAACAAGGATCGTTTCCTGGATGAGTTGTTTGACCTGATCCGGATTCCCTCTGTCAGTGCCAAGCAGGAGGCAAAGGATGACATGTTAAAAACGGCAGAATTTATTAGAAGTAGCCTGCTCGATGCCGGTGCCGACCACGCCGAGGTGAAAGAGACCACAGGCTGGCCCGTTGTGTACGGACATAAAATGGTGGATGAGTTGCTTCCCACTGTACTTGTTTATGGCCACTATGACGTGCAGCCTGTTGAACCCCTCGATTTATGGGACTCCCCACCATTTGAACCCGAGGTACGCGATGGTAAAATATATGGACGAGGTGCCGACGATGACAAGGGGCAGCTCTTCATGCATGTGAAGGCTTTTGAGATGATGAACCAGCTGGGTACGCTCACTTGCAATGTAAAGTTTATGATTGAGGGGGAAGAGGAGATAGGTTCTCCCAGCCTGAAGCAGTTCTGTAAGGAGAATAAGGAGCTGTTGAAGGCCGATGTGATCCTGATTTCTGATACCACCATGATCGCACAGGATACACCATCTATCACAGTCGGTCTGCGCGGACTCAGTTTCCTGGAGGTAGAGGTGACCGGTCCGAACCGTGACCTGCATTCGGGTCTGTACGGTGGTGCAGTGGGTAACCCGGCCAACCTGCTTGCTAAAATGATTGCCTCCCTGACCGATGAGAACAACCATATTACCATTCCCGGGTTCTACGATGATGTAATAGAGGTGTCGGATGGTGAGCGTGCCGAAATGGCCAAGGCTCCTTTTAATATAGAAGACTATAAGAAGGCCCTGGATATCGATGATGTGGTCGGGGAAAAAACTTACTCCACTAACGAACGGACCGGTATACGTCCCAGTCTTGATGTAAACGGAATCTGGTCTGGATACATTGAAGAGGGGGCAAAGACCGTACTTCCCTCTAAAGCCTGTGCCAAGATTTCAATGAGGCTTGTTCCCAATCAGAATTCAGAAAAGATCGACGAGCTCTTCATTAAACATTTTGAAAAAATTGCTCCTGAAGGTACGACAGTGAAGGCAAAAAGCCTGCACGGCGGTCAGGGATATGTGACACCAATCGATTTTCCCGCATACAGAGCAGCCAGTAAGGCTGTTGAGGAAAGCTTCGGCAAATCACCCATTCCTGTAAGGAGCGGCGGCAGCATACCTATTGTCTCCGATTTTGAAGAGGTGCTGGGGATTAAATCGATCCTGCTTGGATTCGGACTGGACTCAGATGCCATCCACTCGCCCAATGAAAACTACCCGCTTTTCAATTTTTACAAGGGGATAGAGACAATACCGCTTTTCTACAAATATTTAGTGGAAGAGATGAAGTAGGAATATTCTTCAAAATTACTTTGTGGAGCCGTCTGATTATTTCAGGCGGCTTTTTTCATGAAATGTGAAATATATTTACTGAAAGGTCAAAATATGCAGGGATCTTTAAGAAAAAGATGAAAAAATATTTCTTTTATGTGTAAAAATAGGGGGTAGAATTAAAAAAGAACATATATTTGCAAAAGCAAACCCAAAAAAATCATATACTAACTTAATTTTATTATTATGGCGGTTATCAGGTTTAAAGCATTGGAGCAGGTATTCAACAGAAAACCCGTTCATGTGGCACCACCATCCGATAAAACATCGGATTACTATGCAATCAATGTGTTCGACAAGGTCAAGATGCAGAAGTACCTTTCAAAAGATGCATTTCATCATGTGAAGGAAGCAATGGATAAGGGGACACCCATCGACAGGAGAAAAGCAGACGCGGTTGCTACCGGCATGAAAGCCTGGGCTACCGAGCGGGGAGCTACCCACTACACTCACTGGTTCCAGCCCCTTACAGGCGGAACTGCTGAGAAGCATGATGCATTTATCAAGACCACCGAGTATGGCGGAGTGGTTGAGGCCTTTGCAGGCAGTGCCCTTGCACAGCAGGAGCCCGATGCATCCTCTTTCCCAAGTGGCGGCATCAGAAACACCTTTGAAGCACGCGGATATACAGCATGGGACCCAACCTCACCTGCCTTTATTATCGATAACACCCTGAGTATACCCACCGTATTTATTTCTTACACCGGTGAGGCGCTTGACCACAAGACCCCATTGCTGAAAGCCCTGAACGTGGTTGATAAGGCTGCCACAGAGGTTTGTCAGCTTTTCGATAAGAATGTAACCAAGGTGCATTCCAACCTGGGTTGGGAGCAGGAGTATTTTCTCATTGATGAGGCTCTCTATTATGCACGTCCCGACCTGGCTTTGACCGGGCGCACTTTGATGGGGCATGCTTCGGCCAAGGACCAGCAGCTTGATGACCACTATTTTGGTTCAATTCCCGAGCGGGTATCTGCCTTTATGCACAACCTTGAGTCGGAAGCCTATAAACTGGGGATCCCCGTGATCACCCGTCACAATGAAGTGGCTCCAAACCAGTATGAACTTGCCCCTGTATTTGAAGAATGTAACCTGGCAGTGGATCATAACGTGTTGCTGATGGACCTGATGAAGAAGGTGTCGAGGCACCATGGATTCAGGGTGCTCTACCATGAGAAACCCTTCAAGGGCATCAACGGGACCGGTAAACACAATAACTGGTCCCTTGCCACCGATACAGGAGTGATTTTGCACAAACCCGGAAAGAACCCTAAATCGAATTTGCAGTTCCTGACCTTTATAGTTAATACAATTAAAGCAGTTCATGATCACCAGGACCTGTTGAGGGCCAGTATCGCATCAGCTTCAAATTCTCACCGTCTGGGGGCCAACGAAGCGCCCCCTGCCATCCTCTCCTGTTTCCTTGGAGCTGAGGTTTCTGCCATGCTCGACCAGCTGGAGGAGCAGGTGACTAACAGGAAGATGACTCCGGATGAGAAGACCGCGCTGAAGCTGGATATAGGTAAAATTCCGGAGATCCTGCTTGACAACACCGACCGGAACCGTACCTCCCCGTTTGCATTTACAGGGAACCGTTTTGAGTTCAGGGCTGTGGGTGGAACCTGTAACCCAGCCATGCCGATGACAGCTTTAAATGCTGCAGTTTCAGGTCAGCTGATTGAATTTAAGAAGGAGGTTGATGCCCTGATCGAGAGCGGCGTGAAGAAGGATGAAGCCATCTTCCAGGTCCTCAGGGAGTATATCATTTCTTCCAAGGCAATTCGTTTTGAGGGAGATAACTACAGCGACGACTGGGTGAAGGAGGCTGAGAAGCGCGGCCTGACCAATGTCACTGATGTACCGGATGCATTGTCAGCCTACCTCTCCGATAAATCAAAGAAACTCTTCTTTGACCTTGGGATCTTCTCCGCGTCCGAGCTGGAAGGGCGGGTTGAGGTGCTTTTTGAGGAATATGGCAAAAAAATCCAGATCGAAGCCAGGGTACTGGGAGATCTTTCCCTTAACCACATTGTCCCGACAGCTGTAAAGTATCAGAACAGGCTGATGGAGAATGTTCTTGGGCTGAAGGAGATCTACGGCGAAGAGTTTAAGTCGCTGGCAGGAAACAGGATTGAACTGATTAAGGAGATCTCCGACCATGTCACTGCAATTAAAACCGGGGTGAATGATATGGTTGAAGCCAGGAAAGTGGCCAATAAACTGGAGGATGAGAAGGAGAAATCCAGACAGTACTCCAGGAAAATTGCTCCATTCCTCGATCAGATTCGCTATCACATCGATAAGCTGGAACTGATTGTGGATGACGAGATCTGGCCTCTGCCCAAGTACAGGGAGCTATTGTTCTCAAGTTAACTCTGCCTGTCAAACCATAATTCAAAGGGCTATCTCAGCAGAGGTAGCCCTTTTTTCAGTACTGCGTGATATTCCTTGTAAAAGAAAGGAATATATGGATGATTCTTTCGTTTTATATTCATCGAAAAAAAAGGTAATTTTATCGGATAGTAAAACGGCACGACTATGTACAAATTTATGAGATCTTTATTCCCGGTCATATTGGCCATTCTTATATTATCTGTTCCTGCTGAGGCACAGAAGAAGCAGAAAGATTCGAGAGCGCAGGCTGCATTTGATGCCGGTGAGTATTACACGGCAATTGATCTGTACAAGGATGCCTATTCCAAAGTGGATAAG
>JAAEOI010000418.1 GCA_024244665.1 Bacteroidota bacterium
AGGAGCTATCTACCTGCTGAACCGACTTCCCGTCCCGGAAGGAATAGCATGGGTAGATCGTGAAATGGCTAGAAACGTAACACAGACAGGAGCTCACCTGGGGACAACAAACCTTTGGGGAACTTATAAACTTGAATCGAATGGGATTAGAACCGTGCTTATGCATGCACTCATGCATACAAGAGGAATTATAGCCCGACCATGGACTGAGAACCTGCAGTTGGGTGCAACTGAAACAGTTGACGGCCTGCTGGTGTATTTGAAATCGGGATCAGATTGGTCGGGCAAGCTGGTTTTTGACAAGCCACGACATAGACTTGAAATGGGTTTCAAATATGATTGGCCACGCATGAATACAATGCCAGAGTGGTTCACTGCTGAGCCCGGCAAAAATTATATAGTCAGGAATGTCACCCGTGGAACTGAGAAAGTTTACATTGGAACACAACTTTCCGAAGGCTTGGCCTTAGAAATAAAAGCCGGGGAAGAAATAATTTTAAATATAGAATAAATAGGGAA
>JAAEOI010000419.1 GCA_024244665.1 Bacteroidota bacterium
TACCGAAAGCTTGACGATGTATGTTCCGGTAGAATGGTACCCTCCGGCATAAACAGGGTGTACACCGGTCAGGTCAACATCATTATCAGGGATTCCATCACCATCGCTATCAACAGATGTATCAATATCCCACGTATAATTGACTATACCGGCGTTATCAGTTGACCCGCTTCCATCAAAAAACACTGGTGTATCAATAAGCGCAACCTGATCCGGTCCGGCATCTGCGACAGGCAGTTCTGGATCTTCAACGGTAATGTCAGCACTGGCACGGTTATTGTCATAGCGTTGTTCAAGAAAATCATTGAACGGACTGATGATGACATGCATGGTGTGAATTCCGTGAACGGCTTTCCAGGATACAGACAGGTCTGTGATGGTGCCCGCAGCCAGATCAACAATTTTTTCACCGATAGCAACACCGGATTCTGCCGGATCTCCGTCAAAGAACAGGATGTTTACATCATTTGCGTCAGTATCCCCAATATTGTGAATCGTGGCCGTAATTGTGACAGGATCTCCATGGGCCGGATTGATATTTGAAAAAGCAATGTCGGAATCCGAAACAGCCAAATCCGGAAATAAGTCAACCCAGACAGTCGTCCAGGCGCTTCTACTATATGTTTTGCCGTCTTTTGGTATTGTTGCAGTCACAAGAATATCATAGGCTCCACGTACAGAAGAGTCCTCAAAGGTATTGGCATAGATTCCATCATTCGCGTCGCCGTCATCGTGGTTTCCATCATCAAACAATGCAATGGTCACAGATGAAGCGTCCGGCTTTTGAATTTCGGATGTGACCGCTGCCTCTCCCAAAGGAACGCCGCCATCCTGCACATAGGCATATATCTTCATTGGGTCATTGGGCTGATATTCATCTCTGTCAGTACCAACACCAACAAAGAGATCTGTCTCCATGAGAGTTTTTATTGCGTAGGTACATTCACGTTCTGTCATGCCTGGCTCGGTAAGCTCCAAAGTCCATTGGCCAGGCTCCGGGTTCGGAATCTCATAGGAAATGTATCCGATTTCACTGGTAGAGTTTATGCCTGGATCAAAAGGATCGATTGTTGCGCCACTTGGAGAAGTTACGACCAGATCCAGTTCACACTCCCCTTGTAGGACAAAAATCGCTTTTGTGATGTCAGGTTCAATGTGGGTAGGATGTGACTTAATTCCACCCGCAGAGATTGTATCTGAGATGGGTTCTGACCAGTGAAACGCTGTCAGGGTATTTTCTGCTGAATTCATGGAATTCCCCTCTTCCTGCAATAATGGAGTCAAAGTCCTTGCAGAAGACGCTTGAACAATATTCTGGGGTGCTAAAGAATCATCGTGAAGTATCTCTGTTATCTTCTCACGTACATCAGATCGTGTATGATAATCACTATGTTTACCACAAAAATCTTCAACATACCCTGCGCCATCTAATCTTGCGCTTTCGGCTGGAACCAATCCATCACCGCTCATACCACAGACATTACCATTCCTAAAGTCAATTCCCATTATTTCTTCATGTACATGCGGGCATGTAAAA
>JAAEOI010000420.1 GCA_024244665.1 Bacteroidota bacterium
GCCAGCCTGGTCGAGCATGGCATCGATGAAAATACCATGTTCATCTTCTGCAGCGACAATGGTCCGCACAATCAGGGCGGGCATGATGTGGAGTTTTTTAACAGCAACGGCGATTTTCGTGGGGCAAAGACGGATCTTTACGAAGGGGGCATACGTACCCCGTTTTTTATCCGCTGGCCCAGGGTGATCAAGCCGGGACGCGAGTCTGAGCACCTGGGGGCCTTCTTGGACGTGCTGCCCACCTTTGCAGAAATGGTCGGTTCCGAAGCCCCGGACGATTTGGATGGCATCTCTTTCCTGCCTTTGCTTCAGGGGATGCAGGACCGGCAAATGAAGCATCCCTATTTGTACTGGGAACTGAATGCGGTAGGAGGGAAGCAGGCCATCCGGAAGGGCAAGTGGAAGGCCGTGAAACTGAATGTAGCCAATGATGAGCCTGTCCTTACAGAACTGTACAACCTGGAAACCGATCCGGGGGAAACTACTAATGTGGCAGGTAAATATCCAAAGGTGCTGGATGAAATCATGCCCTTATTTGAAGAAGCGCATGATGATTTCTCAGGCAATTTTATTCTTCAGAATTGATTATAATTATGGAAACGGCAGGGCTCCGGACTCTCGCATACTGCACCCATTCGATATCCGAAATACCAAGCGATTCTGCAACATTTATTTGTGCTTATCAGGGTTTTTCAAGCGCTTTCAGATTTACCATTATAAACCTGTTCTTACTCATTTCAGGAACCATCACAATTCCCCTTTTAGCATCGATTCCAAGATCCGCAAATTGATTAAATCCTGTCACAAGCTCTGTTACATCCCCTTCTTCGGAAACCTGAAGCAGGCGTCCGCCGGTCCAGTCTGTGACATAAAAATAGTCACCATATTTCACAACTCCGTCAATATTGGCAATGGGTTTCCCTTTGCCTACCGGGGTTATTTCCTTGCTTCTCAGATCAATCTTCAACAGGGTCCCCTTTTTGCTGGTTTCAAAAGTTTCAGGATTGGTAATTGTTCCCCAGGTAGCCACAATCAGATTTTCCCCATCAACCCATAGCCCATTGGGAAAATCCAGCAAGGTGTTTTCCAGGAAAACATCAACCTTTCCTCGCTTATTCAAACGATAGATCCTGTTCCCAAAAGTATCCGAAATATAGACCTCCCCGCCGGGCGATACAGCCACATCATTAATGAATTCGGCCCCTGGTAGTTTTATCTTTCTAATGATTTCGCCTTTGGAGATATCAATCTCCACCAGGACTCCCCGGTCTCCTACATAGAGTTTATTTTTATATGCAGCCATACCCGTGGGAGCATCGAGGCCCTCAACCCACCGGTTTGAAATGACCTTCCTGTCTTTATCCAGGCGGGTAATCCATCCATAATCGTCTTCTTCCAGCGTTACCTTTTCGCCTCCCAGATTTGAAATAAACCATGTTTCAGATGTTTCGTCCCAGCAGACATTTTCAGGATTATCCAGGATAAGATCCAGGCTGGTATTTAATTCAATGCCGGTAGCCTCCACCAATTCGTTCCATTTGGCGATGGATCTTGAAAGGTGATCGAGTGGGTTTTGTTCAATTCCATAAGTGTGCAGAAACATCTCGCTGCTGAAATTGATCTTTTGCATGGCCATTACAAACTCCTCAACCGGAAAATCACCTTCATCCAAAGGTTTAATGGCATCCGACCAGTCTCCTTTTTCCAATGCTTGCATGGTATAATCTGTCCCGGAGATTGAAGCGTATTTTAAGTGTGGAGCTGCCTTTATGGCCACATCCAGAAGCCTGTCTCTGTTCCCTGCTCTCATTTCATGACAAAGATGCATGGAAAGGTAGAGGTTTGGCATTCCAACTTTCTCAATATAGGGAAGGGCCTGTTCAACAGATTCTATTAAATTATTGTCGTGTGGATAGATCACCACATCGGTGCCGGTCTTCCCGGCCTCTACACACATCTCTTTTAAAACAGAAACGACCTTTTCTTCCGTGGCATGCTCACTATTTTTTATAATCGTCCACAGGGAGGTTGTGGGTGATAGCGCTAAGGATTGTTTCCAGAGTTGATTCCAGCTTCCATCTGCCTTGATACTTATTGGAAAGAATACTACCGGGATGGAAAAATTCCCTGACTTAACTTCCCGGGTCGACAAATACTGTTTTAGTTTATCTAAATCCTCTTCCTTTCCAACTCTAAATGTTACTCCCTTGTAACCCAGCTTAGTCAGGTGCTCAGCTCGTTGTTCAACGGGAATGGATTCCATGGGAAGGAAGTCAAATGTGTAGAGTGAAGCATCAAGCCCCTGTGCGTTCAGTGAGATGGCTATGATCAAAAAGGTAACTCCACATAGAGTTCTGTTCAAAAAGGTGCTGTTTTTCATTTGTGATTATTTTATCAATTATTATGACCTGCAGTAGTCAGAACATGTGTCTGAGTAATATGTTCAAATATTATGAGCAATATATTCAATTTGCTATATTCATCCTTACACAACTGTCAGAGCAGCTAATATATTAGCTAAAATGGATTATTGTGGTTATTATTGTATAATATATTAGCTGTATGGGAAGGTATAGTATAAACAAACTCCCTTCTGAAGTCCTGCTCAATACTTCGACGAAGGTCCGCGAACTTCGAAAAGAGGCGGGTTACTCACAGGCTGAACTTGCCAGGCGTTCAGGAGTATCATTAGGTAGTATAAAACGATTTGAAAACACAGGGCAGATTTCAATGGTCTCCTTTCTCAAAATCCTGCACCTGTTGAACAGACTGGAAGAGTTTGATAGCATTTTACAAGCAGGTGAGACCCTGGAGGAGATTGAGACGCTTTTCACCAATAAATAGACATAAGGCATGATTGGGATTGAAAGCTTGCATGTGTACATTTTCCTGGGTGATCACGAGACGGAGATGGGGGAATTAGTCCTGGCCCGAAATCAGTCAGGCCTTTGACGGGGACAAATGGATTGGATTGGACGAGGTGGCGGCAGATATGAAGCATTTCCTTGAAGGAGAAAGCTCTGATGTGATCGAGAAGCTTTACCGGCTTGGTGGTTCTTCCGGAGGAGCAAGGCCAAAAATCCTGGTCGGATACAATGAAGGTTCCAATCATATCATTTTTGGTGCTGAAGAGCTACCTGTAGGTTATGAGCACTGGATCATCAAGTTTCCTTCATCAATCGATTCTACTGATAGTGCACATATTGAATACGCTTATCATAAAATGGCGCTGGGTGCCGGCCTGGACATGAATGCATTTAAACTGTTTGCAGGAGAATCTGGTAAGAATTATTTCGGGACAAAACGGTTCGACAGGGTTCATGGCCAGCGGATTCATATGCACTCAGCAAGTGGACAATTGGATGATAACTACAGAATTGCCACGGAAATAGCCTCAATAAATTAATGCTCATTTCAATGAATTTTTATAATAAATCTTTCCCTGTTATCTGAAGCAACATGAAACCTGCACAAATTAATGGAAGAGACAGACAAAATACTAAGCTTATTCAGAATTGATGGCAGAAGCAAGGAACCCAAGTCAAAGCAGATCATAAATTCTGTTACTGAAGCGGTGAAAACAGAGGCCCTCCGGATCGGAGAGCGTCTTCCTTCGCTTAACAATATCAGTTTTGAACTGGATGTATCAAAGGATACGGTACAGCGGGCATATATCGGATTATGTGACAGGGGAATCATTGAATCTATTCCAGGCAAGGGTTTTTATGTGAAATCCAAGCCTTCCGATTCGGCCTTGAGCATTCTTCTTGTATTTAATAAATTGACGGCATACAAGAAAAGTATATACAATGCTTTTGTGCATTCCATGAATACCCAGGCAAGCATTGATTTTCATGTACATGATTATGATCCGAAGCGCTTCGAGGATATTATTAAGTCCCACCTGGACCGCTTTGATTACTATGTGATCATGCCCTTCTTTTATCACTACGACAAGAAGATCACAGACCTTTTTAAACTCATTCCCAGGAATAAGCTGGTCCTGGTGAATAAGGATGTTCCCTTCCTGGATTATGATTATCCTGTTGTTTACGAGGATTTTGAAAGTGACATCTGTGAAGCTTTGCTTCCTGTTTTAGATGAACTCCGGAACTATAAGCGCTTTATACTGGTTTACCCGCTTGATCCTATGTCGAACCGCGAAATTATCACGGGTTTCGAGAATTTTTGCAGGATGCACAGGCTTCCGCATGAAGTCCATATCGGCATGTCGGATATCATTCTTCAGAAAAAGGATCTATACATTATTATTGATGATGATGATCTGGCTGAATTTATAAAACTATGTGGAGACAAGGACTTCAGGATCGGGAAAGATGTGGGTATCATTTCCTACAATGAGACCGTCCTGAAGGAAGTACTTGCGGATGGCATAACCGTCATCAGCACCGACTTCAAATTCATGGGCGAAAGATTGGCCGGTATGCTCTTGAACGGCGAAAAGGTGAAGGTCAAAAATCCCTTCAGAATGATCAGAAGAAAATCCTTCTGAGAAGCTAGGTTATCTGCATTGTTTCAGGACAGTTCAGTACTGTTTTTTATGAATGAGCATGTATAATTACAATTGGAAAAACTATGCACTATGAAAAGAAAACTGTACCTACTGCTAATTGTACTTCCGGTAATTTTTTCCTGTAGTCGTTCCGAGGTACCGGACAGCCATAGTCAGGGAAGGAGCATCGATGATTTCCTTTATATTGAGAATGACCAGATCAGGCTTGGGATTGACACCTCCATGGGTGGTGCCATTACCTACCTGGAAATAAAGGAATACGGTGAGAACATGGTCAATGATTTTGACCTTGGCAGGCAGATTCAAATATCATTTTTCGGCGGTCCCAATCCCTTTGTCCCATCCCCGGATAAGAAGCCCCACCCCCGGTGGGAATTTATCGGCTGGAATCCCATCCAGGCCGGCGATGTATTTGGCTACGGTTCAAGGATCAAGGACCTGTATGTGGGAGAGGATTCCATATTCGTTAGCTGTATCCCCATGCACTGGCCCCTGGAGAATGTCCCCGGCCAGTGTGTCTATGAAAGCAGAATAAAACTTGAAGGCAACAAAGTTTTTGCCTCAGCCAGGATACTGAATCAGAGGGAAGATAAAACAAAGTATCCTGTTCGTAACAGTGAGTTGCCGGCCGTATATTCCAACGGCACCTATTACCGGCTTTTTACTTATACCGGGGATGAACCCTTTACAAACGATGCCCTTACGCTGGTCCCCAAGCGCCATGTGAAACCCGGTGAATTCCCCTGGTCCAGGTTCCAGGCCACGGAAGGCTGGGCAGCCCTTGTGAATGAGGATGATATCGGGATGGCCGTTTATTCACCACATACGGAACGTTTTCTGGGCGGGTTTACCGGTGAAGAGGGGACCGGATCCACCTTTGATATTCCCTGTGGCTATATCTGCCCGGTTGGCGATATTGTTCTGGATCACAACATCGACTTTAGCTATAAGTATGTCATTGTCACGGGGATGCTGGAGGATATCAGAAAGGACATATACGATCTCAACGGAGAATACCGGATGAATTTGCCGGTTTTTGACTTTGATGGAGGAAGGCAGGGATGGTACTATAAAAATGCAGAAGACAGTGGCTGGCCGGTAGATGGAATGCTGAATATCAAACCACTGGGAGATGAATGCACGCTCTGGGGTCCTGAACATTCTTATCAGTCCGGGGAAATTAAAGAGATTGAGATCGTTGCCGCCTTTGAAAGCGATGCCGGTAAGTTCCAGTTTCTCTGGAATCGCATTGAAGGATCGGAAAAGAGCGGACAGGAATCTCTGGATATTGACATAGTTCCCGGAGCAGGC
>JAAEOI010000421.1 GCA_024244665.1 Bacteroidota bacterium
CGCCTGAAGACAGACCAGAGAGATATCAGGTACTGGCACCCCTGTTTGTTGCGCAATAAGGAGTATGTGCCTGTGACCCTGAATGATTTCGGCCCCGATATCTGCGGAGATTTCATCCTGGATTTTGTTGAGCGGAAAGCCAAAGCAAATGAGCCTTTTGTGGCGTACTGGCCCATTTCACTCACCCATGGTCCTACGGTATGGACACCGGACAATGGAGGCCCGGGTGATAATTTTGGATATGTGGTGAAGCCCGATACAAAAGGGATGAGCATGGAGGCTGCTGAAGCTGCGAAAAAAGCGTCAGCAGAGGAGTTTGGCCGGGCATTCAAGGGGATGACAGAGTACATGGATAAACTGGTAGGGGAAGTTGTGGAAAAAGTGAAGGAGCTGGGTATTTACGATAACACTTATATTATTTTCTGTTCTGACAATGGGACAGCTGTAACTGCAAAAGACCGGGGAGTGGAACGGGGTGTTCATGTGCCGCTGGTTATTTGTGGCGCAGATGTGATTAAAGTTGGAGCCACCGAAGAGTTGACTGATATCTCCGATATGGCACCCACTCTGTTGGATATTGCCGGGATAGAACTTCCGGCTGACATCCAATATACCGGAAGCAGCCTGTTACCCTTTATTACAGGAGAACAATCTACACACCGGGAGTGGATCTATGCCTACACAGGACCAGTTCAGGTACTACGAACCAAACATTTCCTGCTGGAGGCACGGTCGCCCTATTATGGAAAGCCTGAAGGTCGCTTCTACTACACTGGAGATGAGAGGTTTGGTCATGGATACGAGCGTGCCGAGAACAATCCGGCATACAGCGCTGAATTGGAGAAGTTTCATGCGATTATCGGGTCCTTCCCAGATCATCTGAGTCCGGATCATCCCCATTGGAAATCCACCGATGGTATCCGCTGGTCGGAGAAGAGTGAAAAAGAGCATTTATCTGAAAAACAACTCTACAATCACAAGGATTATAATCGATATGATGAGACATGGAAATGAAGTCTGGAAATCATGAGGTTTTTCTATGCTGCATCCTATTCATGTCGCTTCTTTTATCCACCAATAAAGCCACTGGTAATACATATCCTGTTAGCAGTCCTGATACAACGATCAAGGCTATAATCAGCATAAATGCGGATCGGCATTTGACCATTGAAATTAGTAGAAACGGAAGGAAGATTCTTTATCCATCACCCATCGGAATTGTTATTGATAAAAGTGATTTTGGATACGATGCAGATATAATATCTAAAACGGAGTACACCATCAATGAAAGCTATCCCTGGAATGGAAACCATTCTACTGCATTAAACCATTGTAATGGATCAGACTTTAAGATTTCAACGAATAATATTATTTGGCATTTAAATGTAAGAGCCTTTAACGATGGAGTTGCGTTTCAATATTCATATCAAAATAAAGGGGAAATAGTCTTTAGTGGAGAATCAACCGAATTGAACTTTACCTCTGCCCTCAATTCAAAGTACATGATTCATAAATTTAGTGAAGAGAGTAAAATCTTTACTGGGTCGATATCTGACATTAATAAAAGGACAATGCCACCCTTACTGTTTTATCCTGAAGACAGGAGTGAATATATCATGGTACTTGAAGGTGGAGGGTTTAATTTTCACGGCTATTCGATGATGCCGTCTGAGCAAAACAGTCACAAATCAGAAACTTGCAATTTCAAAGTGGAATATGCTGAAGCTTTATCAGGATGGAAAATTGAAGATGAAGTCAAAACAGCCTGGAAGATTATCTGTACGGTAAACAACCTGAACGAATTAGTAAATACAGACATTGTAGCCAATGTATGCCCTGCACCTGATCCCGGCTTGTTTCCAAAAGGAGCTCGTGAAGATTGGATAAAACCTGGTAAATCAACCTGGAACTGGTGGGCAAGGGTTAGCGTTGATTTTAATGAGCAATTGAAGCTGGTTGACCTTGCAGCTGAGATGGGCGCAGACTATCATTTGGTCGACATTGGATGGGATTATTCATGGGGAGATGAGAAGTGCAGTTCCTATGAATATTTACAGCAATTGTGTGACTATGCTGAAAGAAAAGGGATCGGTATTTTTGTCTGGAAAACCTCAGATGTAAGTTTCAATCTGGAACAAAATATGAATAATCCCAATAATAAGTTTTTGAAAATGAGGGGCTATGATGTTCCTCTGGATACCATATTGATGAGGCGTGAAGTGGAACGAATTGCAAAAGCCGGGGCAAAAGGAATCAAGCTGGATTATATCCAAAGTGAAAATTCAAAATGGAAAACGTACATGGAGAATTTCCTGAGAATTTGCGCTAAAAACAAACTGATGGTAGATTTTCATGGTTGTGCCATCCCCGCCGGGGAGAGTCGTACCTACCCAAATGAACTTACCAGAGAGGCTATCTGGGGCGGTGAGAAGCTGCGTGGTGGTGGCGGTGCGAAGAAGATGCCCACCTCTCATTATATCGATCAGATTTTCACCCGTTTGATTGCCGGACACGCCGACTTTACACCAGGAATTTTACATCCAGGAAATGGAGCTGGCTATACACACGCTATGCAATTGGCTTCGGCCATGTTATTCACCTCTCCACTGCTTTGCTGGGCAGATCATCCGGAATTATTCATGGAATGCAAGGGACTGGAGATCATTAAAACTTGTCCAACTGTCTGGGATGAGACGATAGTTCTTGATGGCACCCGCCTGAGTAGCCTGGCTGTATTTGCCCGGCGAGATGGCACAGATTGGTATATTTCAGGAATAAATGGTTTGGCCGGTGACAAACAAACATATCAACTGGATCTCGGTTTTTTAAGCTCAAACAGCTATGATGGGTTGCTGTGTATTGATGATTTAGAGCGTGGAATTCCGGAGATTACAAGAGAAGAAAAAGTAGTTTCAAAAGGTGATAAATTGATCTTAAACATGCTTCCCAACGGTGGTTTTGTAATACGATTAGTTGAAAATCAAAAGTGATCAATTGAAATAGGAAGTGAAATGAAAAAATTTCTATCGTTATTAGTCTCTCTCTTATTTACCGGTCTTGCTGTTTACGGCCAGCATCCAGACAACATTGTTCTTAAAAATGATCATGTTGAAGTAGAATTCCGAAAGTCGAATAATGCCTATACGCTGTCCGGAATATCCAGGCCGGATGGCACTGATCATTTATCCTTCAAAAGTAGTGAATTTGAGATTCTGCTTCTTAATGATGAAAGAGTGACAGTCGATGATTATGAGCTTTGTCATTTCGACAAAAGTATTGATGGTGACCTTCAAATATTAAAGCTTGATTACACCACAAAAAAGGAGACACAAGCTCCAAAGGAGCTGAGTATTGTATATACGCTTGGTAATGATTCCTATTTTCGGAAGCAAATTATTATTGAATCAGATTCTTCAGCATTTATTGATCGCCTGCAGGTGCTTCGCTTTACCACTGAACAGGAAGTAAGCGGAGGAGGATATGGTCAGCCACTGTTCATCAACAACTGGTTCATCGGAATGGATTATCCTGGTTTTTACAGCAGGCACAGCTGCAATTTCAAAGAACCTGAATATAACATGCGTGTACCCTATACCATCGATCTGGAGGGAAGAGATCGGGAATTCGCAGAAGAACCTGGCCTGGTGACACTGTTCCACTTCCCCGGTTATGCCAGGGAATCAAAGGATAGTTCATTCAGGATCATCAGTAAGAAAGTTGTTATTGGGATTAGTCCTGACTCCTCAAAAAATGCTGAGCTGGCATTGCTTAATTATATCGACCAAACACGGTTGACACCCAGAAGTTTTTTGCATTTCAACAACTGGTACAGCATTGATGCCAAAAATATCACCATCGAAGATTTTGTAGAGAAAACATACCTTCCCATAAAGAATCAACTGGATAAATATGGGGTAAAGCTTGACGCAATGGTGCCTGACCATGGGTGGCAGGATGGCAAATTCGAACAGATGCCCTACAGGGTGTATTCACCTAAAATTGATATGAATCATGAAGCGTTACCAGAAATCAGCGCTGCCTTAAGAGAGAATGGAACGAATCTGGGTATCTGGCTGGCGATTGACGGAAGAAACATGAATATAGACATGGGCGTTGAAAAGGCCGGCTACCGATCTGCTCTCTCCGATACATTTGACAGGGAGAAATACCGATGGACTTCCAGCAAAGCTTTCTTTGACATCCTGGACGAGAAATACCAGTCAGATCTTAAAGAATCAATCAAATACCTGGTTGATGAAGCTCATGTGAACTACTTCAAACACGATTTCAACCACCTGTTCACGTCAAACTACATTACCGAGCGCCATGCCCGTGAAAGATGCCTTGATGTGACCCTTGATTTGATGAAATATGAACGTGAACTGAACCCGGATCTGTTTCTGAACTTTACCAATGGATCCTGGTTCTCTCCTTTTTGGTTTCAGCATGTGCACTCCCTGTGGATGATGTCCGGAGACTCGGGGGGAAACGGTGATTACCCTCAGCTTTCGTTTCGTGAAGGCGCCACTACCTACCGTGACAAATACTTCTACGATAATTTCAGGATGGAACGCCCTGACCGTCCGGTTATTCCCATAGCCAACTTTATGACCCATGGCATCCTGTTTTCGAAAAGAAAGCCCTTTACCGATTTTAAGGATATCATTGACGATTGGTCAAATTATGTGGTGATGTATTACGCGAGAGGTACGACTGTAAAAGAGTTGTATATCACACATGACCTGCTAAGCGATGAAGAGTGGGAAGTGTTGGGAAAAGCATCAAAATGGGCAGTAGAAAATCAGCAAAACCTGTTGCGCACCGTATATATTGGAGGCGATCCCTCTTTGGGAGATGCATACGGGTACATCAGCTGGAATGACAAAAAGGCGATTCTGACGGTCAGAAATCCACAACGCATTGAACAGCGCATTTCGGTTCCTTTTAATGAAAAGGTATATTATACTGGGGACAAGGGCCTGAAATATAATGCAAAATGTGTCTATCCCTTCGTGGAGCCCATGCCCTGGCAACTCACATCCGGGGAGGACTTTACAGTGGATATCCCGGGTGATTGTGTGATGGTTTTTGAAATTGGAGAAGGGGAATCAATGACTGGAAAAGCGGCGACTCCCGCTCCCATTCCTGAAGCGAAAGCAGAATCAAACGGGAATAAATTTAGTATAAGCTTCATCATACCGGATAAAGAATACCGCCGCTTTGAGCTATTGGTTGAAACCTGGCCCGCATTAAATTCCGGCCTCTTGATTAATGACCAGATCGTGGAGGCAGGCAGAGAAAACAGGGGAAAGAGATGGAGCCTCTCTTCCTGGGATTTGAGAAAATACAGAGGCCAGGAGGTGACGATAGGAGGAGATATTCAAATCCAGGTACAACCTGGTCTACCCGAAAATTATTCTTTCAAAATATATCTGTTGGAGGACCAGAAAGTGGATGAAGCTGAAGTGGGTGATATTGAAAACCTTCCATTAAACATTATGCAGGGATACAGAAGGTCAACTAAACTGATTCTGGATTCCAGGTTTTTCTAAGAAGTATTCAGTCCCCCGGCTTCCGGGTGCAACACTAAGAGCTTATCGAGCGTAATCAGCACGTTGGGTTAATATTTTGTATGGCCTAAATATACAATATGTAACGTTATTACGGGTAAAAACGTTACAAACTGTGAAATACACAGGTCAGGATTGAGTCTCTGAAGTGTGAAATTTCAACATTGGAATTAGAAAATTAATCCCTGACTGACTCTTCAATGGTGAAGCTCCAGGTCTCTCCCCGGAGGACATCAGTGCTGCTTTTCGCATCCACTCTCCAGAAGTAGGTCTCTCCGGGGGTGAGGTTCCCGGGACTATAGATGTTGTACTGGATGGAACCCCTGTATTCAGGTGAGAGGCTCCCGGCTTCAGCCACCGAAAGGCTGTCGGTTCCAAAATAGAGTTCATGGCCGGTGGCTTTGTAAGCCTCCAGGAACATCAGGTCGGCATCAGCTTTTACCTGTATGGCTCTGTCAGGTGGTACAGGGGTGCGGGCGGTTTTACCCTGGTAGCCAGGAATCCAGTATTGGTTTTCCCCGAATTCATAGGGCCCAATATCCGGTCCGGCTCCCTTAAATGGGATTGATTTTCCCTCAATGGGTGCACCGGCATCCACCAGGTCAGAACCTGCTCTGGGTCTGAAATCCAGGTTATCCGGGTCCCGCAATTGTGTTCTCACATCTGCTTCTTCAACAACACCGGCCCAGTTGTGATCCACGATCCCCGGAACCGGGTAGTTAGCTCCAGGTTTGGTCCTGCTGCCTGAGAACTTATTGCAGATGTTGTTCCGCGTGATGGTTTTATAATTCCAACCCTGTATGAGGGTATCTGATGAAATAATCAGATCGTTCAGATGGCTGTCAAAAACCAGGTTGTTAAAGATAAAGTGGTTTTCTCCTTTATAGAATACCCGGTCGGTTTTCCATGCCACATTGTGGTGCATGGTACCGTTCTCCCCCCAGGGCGAGTTGGGTTTGTTGGAGTTATCGAAGCGCAATCCCTGTTTCACAGAGTTATGGACCCAGTTTTTTCTGGTGATGGATTTATCCTGCTGCTTTACACTTACCTGGACCAGGGCCCCGTCATTCTGCAGGAATCCGGTTTGGGATATGTCATTCAATTCAACCAGGTTTCGCCTGCCAACTTTCAGGCATTCTGAGGCTCCGGTTGTATGGATGGTGTTCCTCCTGAAAATAAGGTTTGGGGCGTCGATCATGTTGAGGGTCCAGCCTCCTTTAAAGGTGCAGCTGTAGTCGATGTGGTGCATGTAGCAGTTCTCTACGACACTTCCGGCCCCGTTCATGTCAAGCACCGATCCGTCCATATACTCAAATACGCAGTTTCGGATGGTATCCTCTGCGGGCGTAAATTCCCCCTTCACCAGCAACCTGGTCACCTCTGTCTCACCCAGGTCACGCAACATCCGTTTCGAGTAGGAGGGGAATCTGAAATGGCAATCCTCCAGGGTGATATGGGATGAGTTTAAAAAACTGACTGTGGAGGCATAAAAATTGATTCCCCGGACTTCCAGGTAGGAGGAGCGCTCCACATCTATTGCATAGCTCAGGTTTTTTCCCCGGACTTTATGATCTGCAGGCACAGTTCCCTCCTTAAAGTAAACATAGAGCATGGAATCTTTCGGTTCAAAGAACCACTCATTTTCCGCATCAATCAACTCTTTTTTACCCTCCAGAAAGTATCCGAATTTTTCCACCCTTCCCTCGTATCCAAAGTGTACACGTACTCCTTGCTGATCATACCGGAAATGGTCAGAACCGGGATTGTGTTCCCTGATGAAGGATGTGTAGGTCTTAAATGAGCCCGAGTTAACCATGATGATACCTCCCTCCTCCAGTGTAAAATCGAATGATCTGAGTGCTTCATTATGGTGCTCCCCCAATCCGCCTTTTCCCTTCTCCGGCCATGCCATGGAGGTGGTTTTATCCCAGATGGAGGCATCATTCCAGTTGCCATTGGGCCAGCGGGCCGAACTGATACTCTCTCCATCAACAAATAGCTGCCAGACTGGCTCCTGTAATTTAAGGGAGTAGATGTTCCTCTCCTGTATTGCCCATTCGCCATTGATGGGTACGGATCCATCCATCCATACATCAGCACCTTTATAAGGCATGATCACAACAGGGGACTCTTTCCCTCCACTCATGTCTGTGATCTTCACATTTTCGTGGTAACGCCCCTCCAAAACAAAGATGGTGTCTCCGGCATTTGCCTGGTTTACCGCCGTCTGAATATTTCGGAAGGGTTTGGCAAGGGTGCCCGGATGGCTGTCAGATCCTGAGCCTGACACATAAAGGTTGTGATAACCGGAGCACGACAACCCCAAAAAAGCAATCAGAACCAGGAGGATGCTTCTCATCTGCTCAACTTCTGTTTGTTAAGGTGAAAAGGTGATTTTCAGGCTATGGGCAAATTCAGTGGGTTTTTTTCCGGGCATCTCCACCATCAGTCCGTCCCCATTATGTTCCCAGGTTATGGCTCCGTCGTGCCCAAGCATTGTGACATCTTCAATGGTTCCAATTTTTGAGTTACCGGGCGAGAGGTGTTCAAAGGTGACAACTTTGCCGCTTCCCGGCCAGTCGAGAATAAAGGCATACAACACATCATCTTTGGTGTTGTACCTGATATCGGCCTTGGTGTAGGGTGATTCGATCACCTTGTGAGGAATCTCATTGGTGGGTCCCTCTCCGAACATATACCAGGGTCTTGTGCCGTAGATGGCCTCACCATTTACAGCCATCCACTCACCCATCTCCTCAAGAATGGAGGTAGTCTGCTCATCCAGGGTGCCGTCTGCCATGATGGGAACGTTAAGGATCAGGTTACCGTTTTTGCTGACAATGTCAATGAATTTGTCCACAAGGGCATTGGTGGACATATAGTCGGCGCCCTTCCTGTATCCCCAGGGACCCAGCGAGTCGTCGGTCTGCCAGGGATTCTTGCGGATGCTGCTGGCTTTTCCCCTTTCATAATCCAGTGTAGTAACCCCATCGGCATAAAGGCCCTGCCATGGACGCTCCTTGATGCACATGACCGACTCCATTGCACCATGCCGTTCCACACTTTTATTATAGTAGTGGGCGATCACATCCATACCTGTGGCACCCATCTCATCTCCCCGAAAGGGTATGGCACAGTCGAAGTAGAGGTGGTCAGGGTCGTAATTGTCGATGAGATCTTTCACCCTGTTTGCCCACAGATTCCTCCACTCAGGGGGGGCATTAAAAGGAGCACGCCGGTGGGTATCACCGTAGGCAACCGGGTGGTACAGATCGCTGTATTCCGGGTCATTCCCATCATAAGGGACACCTTTAAACGGACCTTCACTGTCAGCTCCCTTGGAGACGTTCATCCAGCTTACGCTCCTTGAGAGATGGGTGGTGACACCAAATTTTAAACCATGTTTCAGTGTGGCCTCCTTCCACATGCCGATCAGGTCCTTTTTTGGTCCCATGTTTACTGAATTGAACCTTTGGTATTTTGAATCCCACAGGTCAAAATTGTCGTGATGAACCGCACAGGGAGCAAAATATTTGGCGCCTGCCTGTTTAAAGAGGCCCACCAGGGCATCGGGATCAAAGTTCTCAGCTTTCCAGAGTGGAATGAAGTCCTTGTAACCAAACTCAGAGGGGTGACCGTAGGTTTTTACATGGTGTTCATATTCGGGTGTCTCCTCCATATATAGTTTTCGTGCATACCATTCACCCATCTCAGCCACCGAATAGACTCCCCAGTGCATATAGATGCCAAATTTGGCATCCCGGAACCACTCCGGGCACTTATATTGTTGAAGTGATTCAATGCTTGCTTCGAAGTGTAAGGGTTCTGTGAGTGCCGCCTTCTGATTATCGCCTGTGTTGCATGAGGAG
>JAAEOI010000422.1 GCA_024244665.1 Bacteroidota bacterium
AGGGCCTGGAACGGAAGTAATTGCAGGTGAACATCTCATCGCAACTGCAGGTGGAATAGATAGCCATATCCACATGATATGCCCACAGCAGGTTTATGATGCCCTGTCAAACGGAATAACGACATTCATAGGCGGCGGAACAGGACCCGCCGATGGGACCAGGGCTACCACGTGTACACCGGGTCCATGGAATATTCAAAAGATGATTCTGGCTTGTGAGGAGTTACCCATAAACTGGGGTTTTAAGGGAAAGGGAAACAGCGCTGTACCAGAACCATTAATTGAACAATTAGAAGCTGGCGCCTGTGGACTGAAAGATCACGAAGACTGGGGCACAACACCTGCGGTATTAGACCAGAGTTTATCAGTAGCTGACAAATATGATATTCAAGTGTCAATTCATACTGACACATTGAATGAAGCAGGATTTGTGGAGGATTCTGCTAAAGCTATCGATGGCAGGACAGTCCACACTTATCATACAGAGGGCGCAGGCGGAGGGCATGCTCCGGATATTATGCGCCTGGCTGGAGAAATGAATGTACTTCCTTCGTCAACAAACCCTACAAGACCTTACACAGTAAACACGCTGGATGAACATCTCGATATGCTGATGGTCTGC
>JAAEOI010000423.1 GCA_024244665.1 Bacteroidota bacterium
ACTGTGTACTGAGCACTGTGTACTGAGCACTGAGCACTGTCTACTGTGCACTGTGTACTGAGTACTGTCTCCTACAATGAAAAGGTGCTCAGGTCGGTGAACTTCTCCTTGTTGTATTTTCCGGCTTCCAGTTTAGTTCGGCATTCGGTGAATGCAGCAATGGTCTCCTTTACATCCTCCAGGTTGTGCATGGATGTGGGGATCAGGCGCAGGAGAATATCTCCCTTGGGTACTACCGGGTAGATCACCATGGAGCAGAAGATGCTGTAATTCTCCCGCAGGTCAAGAATCAGGTGGGTGGCTTCGATGACACCACCGTGCATGTATACCGGAGTAACAGGTGATTCAGTGGCTCCAATGTCAAATCCTGCATCTTTCAAACCTTTTTGAAGTGCATTTACAACGCTCCAGAGGTTCTCCCTCAGCTCGGGCATTCCCTTGAGCATCTCGAGGCGCTTGATGGCACCGATTACCATAGGCATGGGAAGCGATTTGGCATAGGTCTGTGACCTCATGTTGTAACGCAGAAAGTCCACAACCTCTTTATCGCTTGCGACAAATCCTCCGATGCCGGCCATGGCCTTGGCAAAGGTGGAGAAATAGAGGTCGATCTTATCCTGAACACCAAAATGCTCACCACTACCCATTCCGGTGGCACCCATGGTGCCAAAACCGTGGGCATCATCCACAAGGAGGCGGAAGTCATACTTGTCTTTAAAATCACAGATTGCTTTCAGGTTACCCAGGTCACCGGCCATGCCGAATACACCTTCAGAAATAACCAGGATACCACCGCCCTGTTGGTCTGCACGCTTTTTTGCACGCTTCAGCTGGGTTTCCAGGTTCTCCATATCGTTGTGCGGGAATACAAACCTTTTGGCCAGTGACATCCTCATTCCGTCGAGGATACAGGCGTGTGATTCCGAGTCATAAACGATCACATCGTTCCGGGAGGTCACGGCATCAATAATGGAAGACATTCCCTGGTATCCGTAGTTCAGGAGGAAGGCATCTTCCTTCTGTACGAAAGAGGCAAGTCCCTTCTCCAGTTCTTCGTGCTTCTTGGTTTGACCTGACATCATCCTGGCTCCCATGGGGTAGGCCATTCCATATTCAATGCCGGCATCGGCATCAGCTTTTCTTACATCGGGGTGGTTCCCCAGTCCAAGGTAGTTGTTCAGGCTCCAGGTGAGCACCTCTTTTCCACGAAATTTCATATGTGCAGAAATCTCTCCTTCTAACTTGGGAAAGGTAAAATAACCGTGGCCCGCAGTCTGGTATTGACCGATGGGACCCCTGTTTTTGGTAATTCTTTCAAAAATGTCCACAGAATTAGTTTTTAAGTGTTAACGGGTGCAAATTTAACCTTTTTTTAATGTGCGGCAAAGAAACTGTAATTTATACAGGGCCACAAAAATTCAAAGGACCTTTAGCAAGGGCTCAAGTGATCATAGTCAAGAGCTCAAGTGATCATAGTTTAGTAGTCATTTTTGGGATTTCAGAAACTCACACACCTGTGACTTTTACACAAAAAGGTGAGTTATTTATATATCTACCTTTGTTGCGCATGTTTTACAAGTCTTTAAAAAAGAGATATTTAGAACGTCTTCGCGAGAGCATAAAAAGCCTATTGAAGTCACATAATCTCAAAAAGTCACAACCCTGTGACTTTTTGTTTTCGAGAAACAGGGCACCCGAGAAAAGGAAGACCTCCAAGACAGGAATCCATTCAACCTAAGGCCAGGTATCTATCCCGCACCAGGCCAGGAATCCATTCAGCACCAGGCCAGGTATCTATCCATCACCAAGCCAGGTATCTATCCCGCACCAGGCCAGGAATCTATTCAGCACCAGGCCAGGTATCTATCCCGCACCAGGCCAGGAATCCATTCAGCACCAGGCCAGGTATCTATCCATCACCAAGCCAGGTATCTATCC
>JAAEOI010000424.1 GCA_024244665.1 Bacteroidota bacterium
CGTCCGCCACGTTTCCTCCCCAAAGGCGAACGTCCCTCCGGGACGTGATGGATCCCATAACCACGTGTCCCACCGATGAATCGGTGGGCTATTGGCATATGTCCCCCCGGGACAAAAAACCTACCCCTGAAAGCACCAGGGGAAGGGGGTAAGTATGCCTTTGATGGGAGGTACCGGGGAAAAACAAATTCAAATTAGCCTGAATAAGTAATTATAAATAATGTTTCTTGATTCTCGCGCAGAGACGCGGAGACGCAGAGAAAAGAAATTTCGGATTTCGGATTTCCAAATTCTAAATTTGCAATCTTTAACCTCTGCAGCTCTGCGGCTCTGTGCGAGAAATCAAAAAAATTATTAAGGAGTGATATGATGAAGAAACATATACATTCATATCTGTTGTGTCTGGTTCTGATAGGATGTGTTCTGAGTGTGGGCGGTTTTCGGGTGAGGGCTGCTCATGCGCAATCGGCGGAACAAACGATTACCCTGAATCCGGGGTGGAATGCGGTCTTTCTTGAGGTTGAACCTCACAACAACAGTTGTGACGACGTATTCCAGGGCATTCCGGTTGAGAGTGTCTGGATGTGGAATCCCGACAACTCCCTGGTGGAATACATCCAAAATCCCGATGAACTGGTGCCGGAATCGCCGCAATGGCTGACCTATTTCCCAACAGGCCATCCGCTGGATTTTATGACGGATCTCTTTACGATTCAGGGCGAACGGGTCTACTTCATCAAACTGACCGGGGCAACGGACGTCAACTGGACCATTATCGGCCGTCCGCTGCTGCCGAAGATCGCATGGACCCCCTATTCGCTGAATCTGGTTGGATTTCATCTTGCTCCGGGGCAAGAACCGACGTTTGCAGACTTTTTCGCGCCCTCAGAAGCCCACGGCAATACGAATCCGGAAGTGTACCGCCTCAATCCAGGCGGCGAATGGGAACAGGTGACAGATCCGCAAAACACTCCAATGCAAAGCGGCGAAGCCTATTGGGTAAAATGTAACGGCAAATCAGACTATCCCGGACCAATAACCGTGCAGGTGGAACAGGGGGGCGGGCTGGATTACGGCAGGATGTTGGTAGAACAGAAACTTTATGTTCGGAATAATACCACCGATACGGCTGATATATCATTAACCCCCCTCAATTCATCGTCAAACGGCCCGGCGGTTGATGGCGCGGTTCCTTTGCACCGCTGGATCGATCCCCCTGATGAAAATGCCGGCTGGAATGAAATCACCGGCCCGGTTTCTGGCTCCTATGAAGAGCGTGAGGGCCAGGTTATCCGTCTTGCCGTGCAGCGGGCTTCCCTGCCAGGCTCCGGTTTGTATCAATCGCTGCTTGCCATAGAGAATGGGGCCGGCGTACGGATCCTGGCGCCGGTGTCTGCGGAGTACCAACAGGACTATGCGGGATTGTGGGTTGGGAGTGCCATCGTCAACAACGTCAACCAACCATCCGATAGCGGAGATCCGGATACACCCAAACCAACCGCCTCGGAATTTCAATTCCGCCTGATCCTGCATGTGGATAGCGGCGGACAGAAAACACTGTTACGAGAAGTGACCCAGATGTGGCAGGAACCGCAAGGAGAGCAAGAGGGATACTATGTGCTGATTACCGATGAGAGTTTGATTCCGAACTATAGCTGTCCCGGGTTGCGAGATGGACGGCCGGTGTGTCGCCGGGTCAGTTCTCCCGTGTTTAGTTTTCCCGGGACATTGGACCTGAGCGGAAGTTTTAGCATGGGGAATGTGATTTCCGGGCAGTATCCCCTTGGGTTTGACGATCCCCTGAATCCCTTTAAACACAAATATCACCCGGATCATGACAACCTCTATCCCAATTCCACCACCATACGACCGGAGGGGGATGAGTCATACGACATTACGCGTAATATCACAATGGAATTTACGAGTACTGATCCGACCAATCTTGATCTCACGATGCCCGGCTGGGGCGATACGGATATGGGAGGGACGTATACAGAGCAGATTATAGGGTTACATCGCGACACCCTCTATGTGGAAGGAGTGTTTCGTTTACATAAAGTATCTACCGTGGGAATCTTAAATGATGGACCATAGAATTTTTTTCTCGCGCAGAGACGCGGAGACGCAGAGAATGATAAGAATAACTCGCGCAGAGACGCGGAGACGCAGAGATTGTTTTGGTTCGCGCAAGGCGCGAAAAGCTTTTTCTTTTGTTTTTCTCTGCGTCTCTGCGTCTCTGCGCGAGAACAAAAACAATCTCTGTAGCTCTGCGCGAGATAAAAAAAGTATAAATTAGCCCAATAGTAACATTAACAACAGAGAAACTTCTCTCCTCCCCTGGTGGTAGGGGTCGGGGGAGGGGCGAACGTCCCTCCGGGACTGAACCTCTTCGCACCTCAGGTTCCCACCGATGAATCGGTGGGCTATTCGCGGTTCGTCCCTGCCGGGACGATCTCCGAGTTGCCCTGTTTTAGAGAGCAGCCAGGATTATTATCGCAAAAAACCTACTCCTGAAAGGGGGTTAGGGGAGGGTGAAAAACAACCACCAATCACAAAGGAGTCAGTATTATGTGCATGAAAACACAAAGTAAAATCAACAGCAAAAAAGATGTGATAACCCTTATCTTACTCATATGGGGACTAACAGGACTGCTTTTCGCCGGATTCACGCCCCGGGTCGAGGCAGCCACGATCTATGTCGGCCCCGGCGAAACCTACACCACCATCCAGGCCGGGATTGATGCGGCTGTAGCCGGGGATATCGTAGTTGTGCGGGACGGGACCTATACCGGGACGGGTAATAAAGACCTGGATTTTTATGGTAAGGCGATTACGCTGCGTTCCGAACATGGTGCGGCGACGACGATCATCGATTGTGAAAATAGTGGCAGAGGATTTTATTTTCATAGTGGCGAGACAATATCTTCGGTCGTGGATGGATTTACAATTACAAATGGAAATGCATACGAAGGCAGTGGCATTTATAATGATAATGCTTCCCCTACCATCACCAATTGTGTGTTTAGCGGGAATAGTGCTACAGGACTCGGAGGCGGGGGAATTTTGAATCTCGGTTCTTCATCTCCTACAATCACTAACTGTCTGTTTAGCGAGAATAATGCATCCCGTGGTGGCGGGATATTTAACCTGGATTCGTCCTCTCCTATCATTAGTAACTGCACATTTACGGGGAATATAGCTGACAGTGGTGGCGGTGGAATCCTAAATTCTCTCTCGTCCTCTCCCACGGTCACCAACTGCACGTTTAGCGGGAATAGTGCATACGATGGCGGTGGCATCTATATTAGCCGTGATTCCTCCTCTACGATCACTAACTGCGTGTTTAATGAGAATAATGCATCCTACTATGGTGGTGGAATCGTTAACCACTCATCTTCCTCCATCATTGCTAACTGCGTGTTTAGCGGGAATAATGCAGCCGTCTGTGGTGGTGGTATCACTATAGGTTTCTCCTCCGTTATCATTAACAGTACATTTTACGGGAATAGCGCAGCATTCTGCGGCGGGGGGATTCATAACTACTCCGACCTCCTTACCATCACCAATAGCATTATTTGGGGAAATGACGCTTCAGTATACGGGGATCAGATTTACAACCCTGGTCAACAACAACAAATTACCATTAGTCATTCTGATATCCAGGGCGGAATTGGTGGCTTGACGGGAGTGAATGATGGTGGCGGTAATATTGATCTGGATCCACTTTTTGTTGACCCGGCAAACGGAAACTACCATCTTGCCGCAGACTCCCTTTGCATTGATGCCGGAACCAACACAGGCGCGCCAGCAGATGATATCGATAACGAACCCCGACCCGGCGGTTCTAATGTCGATATAGGGGCTGACGAACATTACAGTACGCTTTTTGTTGACGAGCAAAATGGGGATGATTTCAATCCCGGAGTCTCATGGCCGGCTGCCAAAGCCACCATTCAATCGGCAATCGACCATCTTGCTTCTGCCCATGGAAGCGGTGAAATTCATGTTGCCGCCGGAACTTACGTTGAAAATATTACACTCGTCCCTGGGATAGAGTTGTTCGGCGGCTATCCACAGGGCGGCGGTTCCAGAGATCTCACTATCAATATCACTACTATTGATGGCAATGGAAACGGTCCTGTGGTGAGCATTCCTGGCGGTGACGGGATCCGTATTGACGGATTCGTCATCCAGGGGGGAAATGCGACAAATGGTGGTGGAATTTATATCAGCGGCGACGGCAATTCCCCAATCATCGAGAACTGTACGATTCAGAACAATACTGCTACAGACAGCGGAGGCGGAATCTACCTGAGCCAGGCCACTCCGATAATTATGAACTGTGGGCTTTTTAACAACACGGCGGTTACCGGAGCCGGGATTTATGCCGGCGATAACGCAACGATCATCAATTGTACGATCGTGGACAACAGTGTTGGCGTGGGGGCGTATGCTGAGACCGGGACTCAAGCAATTATCACGAACAGCATTATCCGGGACAATGCCGGCGGACAGATCGATGGGACTCTGACGGTTACCTACAGCAATATTCAGGGAGCAGAAGAAGAAGATGGAAATTTTGTTCGTAATCCTCGTTTTGCTGATGCAGCTAGCGGAAATTATCATCTCTCCGGAGATTCACCCTGTATTCACGCCGGGACAAATGTAGGCGCACCAGCAGGGGATGTTGACGGGGAAGCTCGTCCTTTTGATACCAGGGTTGATGTTGGGTTTGATGAGTTTTCTGGCGGATATATCGATTCAGATACTGATGGTCTCCCGGATTACTGGGAATATTATTACTTTGGCGATGACGATCTCTCCCAGGTTGCCTCCTGTGGTCCGGAGATAGATTATGCTGTGTGTGATCCGGATTTGGACGGGATGGACAATCTTACAGAATATCAGAAAGGGACCCATCCCAATGCCCAGTTTGATCGGCCTGTGCTCGGATTTGTCTTTGTTGACGATGCAAAAGGCGATGATGCCAATCATGGGCATAACTGGCTGTACCCTAAAAAGACGATTCAGGCGGGGATTGACGCGGCCTCGGTGGGAGATACGGTACTCGTCCGGTCCGGCACCGCCACAGCACCGATGATCTATAAGGGTGACGGCAACAAAAACCTGGATTTTGGAGGTAAAGCCATTACGGTCCGTTCCGAAAAGGGACCGGAAAAAACGATCGTAGATTGTGAGAACGACGGCAGGGGATTCTATTTTTTCCGAGGCGAGACAGCAGATTCGGTTGTCAACGGCTTTACAATTCAGAACGGAAATGCCGATGTT
Source organism: Bacteroidota bacterium (assembly GCA_024244665.1). The sequence continues at coordinate 5,290 of JAAEOI010000424.1, forward strand.
GGTGGCGGCATAGCCTTGACTCAGTATTCTTCCCCAACAATTGTCGCTTGTATGATCAAAAATAATCAAGCCTCTTACGGTGGAGGAATTCATGTTTATAGGCACTCCTCACCCAGAATTGTGAATACGCTGATCATTAATAACACAGCGAGTAATGGCGGTGGTGGGATTTCTACCCAGGATTATGCCACTCCTCACATTATCAACAGTACCATTGCGGACAATCAGGCCGGCAGCGACGGCGGCGGAATTTTTTGTCAGCTAAGCTATCCTTCCTGGCCTATCATAAGCAATTCTATCCTCTGGAACAATACACCAAATGAAGTGTCCTATAATGCTCCCAATAGCACGATCACCTTCAGTTTCTCTGATATAAAAGGATCAGGAGGTTCTGGGAGCAATTGGAGTTTAGGTGCCGGATATATTGATAACGGAGGTAATATAGATGTTGAGCCTCGTTTCCGAGACTCCGGGAACGAAGATTTCAGGCTCAAAACTGATTCTCCCTGTATCGATGTCGGTTCAAGCATTAATGCACTCTACTCAGATTTACGCGGTTCATTACGCCCGATAAATATTAATGATGGTCCGGGAGACGATCTTGTGCACAATAACTTCGATATGGGGGCCTATGAATATTCCGCGTATCCCAATGGAATAGACGATGAGGTACGAAAGGCATTCAAGGATATCGGGACAACTTTTCAAGATCTCATTACAAATGTCTCGTATAACATCACCTGGACCAACAGAGCGCCCTTTCCGAATGATGATCGCCGGATCACCGGCGACTTTGAGTACACGGTCAAGCGTTTACTGGTGGGGGCCGGTGGAGAACATATCGTGCTGGATACAAAAACTGTGCCTCAAAGCCCGCCCCCCGGAGGATATGAATATTCTTTCAAGTTTGAGAATAAACACGTTGGAACCTGGAATATCAAAATTGAGATGGTCGACGATCCGAATCAGTTTGAAGTATCTCAAGACCCCGTAATCATTGAAATTGGTGAGGAGAACAAATGGGTTATTGGTGAACCGGTAGATCCGCCAGGCGGAGCAGATAAGACATACGGTACCGGTCCCGAATTAGAGGAAAAAGATCAAAATTCATTTTTCTGGCATGATGCTACCAACACGCTGTATGCAGTCGCTCCAACTGACGGGGTCGCCTATATCAAGTGGTTTACCACAGGCGGAGAACCGATCTTTGCCAGCGGGACGAATCTCTGGCCAGACGATCCGGCGCTCGATATGCCGGAAGATCCCCAATTCTACATCATCGACTCTTTTCCTGCGAATCTTTTACCCTCAGATTCGAACTATTCCAGTGTGGAACTTCTGTATGATGATAACGGAGCCTCGATCGATGCCAATCAGTTTACTGCGAGCGGGACAGGATATAGTGTGTTAAATTACTGGAAAGCTGATGACCCGACCTTTGTGGTGGTGAAAGCGATCCGCTGGGATGACCCTACTTATCTGGAAGAAAACACCACTGACGCGATTGTGGGACAGGAACTCATCTCTTCAGACCATGATTCGACCTGTGACAGTGGGTTTGTGTTTCACGAAATTTCCCCTTATGCCCCGCGAACCACGATAGCAGATAATCCCTACGATGGTTATGAACGTGCTACCCGTACCGGTCCGATCTATCCGGTGAATGATGACGACCTGGTGGTGGTCTGGTATCAAACAGAACCCCGGACCAGCATCTGTTGGCCCTATAAACCTGTGCGCTACAATGCCCAATGGCCGGATGAAACCAGCCCCAGCTATGGAAAAATCATCATTGCCCGGACTGATGGTACAGGCGATGTCTTGCTTGGGAAAAATAACATTCAGATCTACAATCAGCCTGACTCGAGCTTACCCGGTCATAATCCTAATGAAGAACATGCCCTGATTATTGGAGAAACGGTCTTCGCCCTGCGAAGCGATCTGAACGCACTTATTGGAGTTTCTGAACCTTACGTGATTGTCAAGTACCAGGAGCCGGCGGAGGATGATCAGTGGAAATTTCGAGTGTTTGAGGTTGTTGCAGAAGATCCTCCTGACGATACTTTTGAATATGACGGTGACGCAGGAGAGCTTATTCAGGCACCCTATCCGCTCAGCACCTTTCAGGTTTGTGAACAATCTGAAGGACTTCCCGGAGGTCCCTGGTGGGAAGACTATCATGGCAATCTTTACGCCAAAAAGGACGGCACCGGAATTCTTCGTTTTTTCTATCCACTTCAGACAAGTTTCTTTTACGATCTCGATGGCGACGGGACCCAGGATGACCCAGTTGGAGCCTGTATTCCCTGGTTAGACAGACTTCCTGGGGGAACTCCGGGAGATCCGGTCGATGTGACCTATATCATCGGCTGGCCGGATGATATACCGAAATTGCACGTGGGTGAAACCCTGATCACGCCCAAAAACGGACTTCCGAGCATTAAAGACCAATGCAGCGTCGAGATTATCTACGATGAGTCCGGTTCCAGCGTCAAGCTCCTCGAAGTCATCACAGAGCGGTCCGTGGAACTGGCGGACACCTTTGAACTCCCTGCGGAAATCAAAACCAAAGAGATCGGGAGTGCTACCGTGATCTTTCCGGAACTGCCACCACACTTAGTGGATCGGGTCTCGTATGATTATCAGAATAAAGAACTGAAATTCAAAGGAATCTTTGATGATTCAGGCGTTGGCGAACCGCTCCTGCTCCTCAATATTATGAGTGCACGAGAGCAAAATATGATCGAGGATTTAACAGACGATTCCTCTTTTCAAAATGCTGTCGACGCGCTTTTTAGTGAAACTCGAGGCGATCACTTGATAGGCGAAACCGAAATTGCCGGTAACGGCATCTTCAAAATCTTAACAGCCGCCGCTCCAAACGGTGGTTCGGGGTATGTCACCTTAGTATTCAATAATAATCAAGAATTCTGCGCCGGCAATCCGGTAGGGCTTGAAGTGATCGAGGTGGATTGCGCTGATTTGTATCAAGGCGAATTAAAAGCTCTCGAACCGGAAAATGTCTTTGATGAGCGCATGACTTTCAAACACAGCGGCGATTTTGCCGGAGAGCCTGATAATTTGATCTTTGAATGGAAATATGATGCCATTTCAACCGATGAACCGGAACAAAATCCTGACCAAAATCCGGGCCTCTGGCAAGATCTTGTCGCTGAGGCCAATGGACAGGGTGTCAACGACTATACTATCGGTGGAGCTGGCATCCAGATATTGCAAGATAAATGGATCACCACCCATTACAGAGGATATAATAGATGCGGGCCAGACCAGTGGAGTTCCTGGACAAAGCCAATGCTTTATGAAAACTGGGTCAAACGGCTCATCAAAAAAATTAACCCTTTTGAACAGCGTTTCCACGACCTGCACAACCATGCGGCCGCGACCTATGTTAGCATGATTCAGCAGGCCGGACCGCGTTATGAAGGAGATGTTGCCCTCAATGATGATCCCGATTATTTAGACAGCATCGGACTGATCGAGTTGTATGAAACTGTCCTTAAGCGGGCCAAAGAACTCAGTATCGACGGCACACCTCCGGTGGTCGATGAAGAAGTATCCAATAATGCCCTCCTGATGGCGGCCAGCCGTGTGGCTGACCTCTACATGCTGCTTGGTAATGAAGCCTATGCTGATGCCACTGACCCGACTATCGGCTATACAACCGAGGGTTCGGTCGGTACTGCTGCGCCAGCCATATTCTGCTTCCAGAATCAGGTCGCATCCCTGTTGCAGGAGGAATTGGAATTACTCAGAGGGAGAGATGATTCCAGAAACCCGGATATTGATATCCGACCTGTGTATAACCGGCTGATCTGGAACTTCACATACGGCAATGGCCAGGTGGCCTATGCCAACAATTACGGGGTGGAAACCGAAGACCAGGCCCAGGAATTGTATCCCCAAGGGCATGGCGATGCCTGGGGCCATTATCTGACCGCTATCAAACGATATTATGACCTGTTGCGGCATCCGAATTTTGGTTGGAATCCACAGACGGAACAGATTTTGTTAGCCGGGACACCGGTGGAAGTGGACTTCTTGGATGAGCGCAATTTTGCGGCGATTGCTGCCGTCAAAGCGCGCACCGGTACCGAGATCGTCAATCTGACCTATCGCGAGAAGTATGTGGAAGATCCTGAAGGGCAATGGCAGGGGTATAAGGATGCAAACGGGGACCGTGCCTGGGGCCTGTCCGAATGGGCTGCCCGGGCCGGACAGGGTACATATTTTGACTGGGTTGTGGGTAATGCGTTCTTGCCCCCGGTAAAAGAAGACGATCCCAGAACCGGCATCCGGAAGGTAGACCGCCGCACGGTGACGGAATTGGCAGAAATCGCCAGTTGGTTTATAGAAATCCAGTCGCAGGTAGACCAGGCGGATGTCGGCTTAAATCCTTTAGGTATTGCCAAAGATGCGATCCCCTTTGATATTGCCCCGGTAGAGATCGACCAGGGCAAAACCCATTTCGAGCAGATCTATGAACGGGCGGTACAGGCATTGAATAACGCCATTTCGGTCTTTAATCATGCCAACCAGTACAGCCAGTTACTGCGTAAACATCAGGATACGCTCGAAGATTTCCAACAGAATGCTGATGACCGGGAAGCGGACTTTACAAACCGCCTGATTGAGGTCTTTGGCTATCCTTATTCTGATGACATCGGCGCCGGGAAAACCTACCCGGCGGGCTACGATGGACCGGATCTCTATCACTATATGTATGTTGATCCCTCTGTCCTGATGGGTGTGCAGACATCTGACCCGCTAAAATTTACTGTGGAAGTGACCGATTTTCTGAATGTGGATCAGCAAGGCGCGCTGGTCAAAACCACACAGAATATTGACTTTCATGTATCCACCGAAGGGTTCGGGCTAATTAAGCCGTCATACTGGACCGGCAGTCGCAGAGCGCCAGGGGAGATCCAGATGGCGCGCACTGAACTACTGCTGACCAAATCCCGTTTTGAAAAAGCCCTGATCGATTATGACAATCTAATCGCCCAGATCGAGTCGGAAGCCAAACTGCTGGAAGCGCAGTATAATCTGACCCAGGATAAGATCGACATCATGTACGGAATGCAGCAAAAGCAACAAGATCTCAACGATGCGATCTATAAAGCCAGAAAACGACAGTTGGATTATCGCACGACTGGTAGAATGGCGACATTAGTTGCCAATGCGATTGCTGAAGGCTTTCCTGGCAATTTCGGTATTATCGTTGGTTTGGCTGGTGGGACTATAGGAGATTGGACCTCCGCTTTTCGTTCTGCCGTCAGGTTGGCCGGAACGGTGACCAATGAAATTATGACCCAGATGGCGGATGGTGAATCAGTAAAGGAACTCTCGATTCAGCAGGCTAAGGAGATGGTGTCAAGTCAGGGCAATATTGACTTGACTACCCTGGAGAGTAATTTCGCCATCGAACAAAAGCTGGCGCAGATCGCGCAGATGATCCGCAGTGAGGCTTCCATGCGACTGGAACTGTTTATGCTGCAAGAGCAGATTCAGCAGGCCGCCGGACGTTATCAATCCGCACTTGCCAGGGGGGAACGGCTCTTGCAAGACCGCACTCGCTACCGCACGAAGGTGGCTGATGATGTACGGGAATATCGCTATAAGGACATGGCTTTCAGGATCTTCCGTAACGATGCGCTGCAAAAGTACCGGGCGCAGTTCGATCTGGCGGCGATGTATGTTTACCTGGCGGCTAAAGCCTACGACTATGATACCTGTCTGCTGGATTCGAGTAACAAGGCCGCTGAACACTTCTTCACAAATATTGTCAAACAGCGCACCATCGGCGAGATTAACAGCGGCATTCCCATGACCGGCAGCGGGCTGGCGGACCCGATGGCGCAATTGTACCAGAATTTTTCGGTGCTCAAGACGCAGATGGGCTTTAACAATCCTCAGATCGAACAAAACCGCTTTTCGCTGCGCAAAGAATTCTTTAGAATTCAGGGGGATCTGAATTCCAATGAACAGTGGCAGGAAGCCCTTATGTTGCATAAAATAGAGAATCTCTGGGATATGCAGGAATTTCGACGCTATTGCCGGCCTTTTGCGCAGGAAGGATTTCTTGAACCGGCGATTGTGATCCCCTTTACGACCAATATCAGTTCACGGCTCAATTTCTTCGGCTGGCCCTTAGGGGGACAGGATTCCTACTACGATTCGTCCCGCTTTGCCACGAAGATCCGCAGTGTCGGGGTGTGGTTCAGCAACTATAACTCGACGAACCTGTCGCAGACCCCGCGGATTTATCTTGTGCCGGTGGGCAAAGACGTTATCCGGTCGCCTTATGGCAGCAGCTTTACAACACGCTCCTTCACTGTAATGGATCAGCTTATCCCGCTGCCCTTTGCGATCAACTCAACAAATCTTGAGGATACTTCCTGGATTCCAGGCATGGATACGGTGTCAGATTCTCTCAATATCCGGCGGCATTCGCGCTTCCGGGCCTATCATGATGGTGATATCGGATGGGAAGATGAGTTAGTCAACGATTCCCGCCTGATCGGGCGTTCGGTCTGGAATACCAACTGGCTGTTGATTATCCCCGGCTCCAGCCTGAGTTGGAATCCGGACGATGGGCTGGATGAATTTATCGATTCTGTGACGGACATTAAGTTTACGTTTAAAACCTATTCGTATGAAGGAATTGAGATGTTACGGTTTAGAGCATTAGAAACAAAAGCCATAAATGATGAGGGCTTTATTCCGGAGTAGAGTTCCCCCCTCCCCCAACCCCTCCCACGAGGGGAGGGGAGAAAAGCTCCCCTCCCTTGATGGGAGAGGAGTCATGATCCCCCTCCCTTGATGGGAGGGGCTAGGGGAGGGTGAACATGGCAGTTAATTGTTATGAAAGGTTCTTTACTGACTCAACGAGCGAAAGACTTGCGAAAGCAGGCAACTGATGCTGAACGGCTGCTTTGGAAGTATTTACGAGCAAAACAATTAGGAGGCGTGAAATTTAGAAGACAACAGCCAATTGGGAAATACATCGTAGATTTTGTTTGTTTTTCCCATAAGCTTATAATTGAACTTGACGGCGGACAACACGCCCAACCAGACAAGCGATGCTATGACCAGAAACGAGATAATTGGTTGCAAGGAGAGGGATTCAAGATCCTTCGATTTTGGAATACAGAGATTTTGGGGAATATTGAGGGTGTTGGGAGAATGATACAACAGGAATTATTTGGTGGAGATGTTCCCCCTCCTGCGTAAATGTTGTTGATTTCCCCCTCCCCCAACCCCTCCCACGAGGGGAGGGGAGAAGAATTCCCCTCCCTTGATGGGAGGGGTTAGGGGAGGGTGATTTTCCCCACGGGGGGAGGGGAGAAGAATTCCCCTCCCTTGATGGCAATACTGTTGAATTAAGAGTTTTGCAACGCCTGTCCGCCACATGTTAAAACATGTGGC
>JAAEOI010000425.1 GCA_024244665.1 Bacteroidota bacterium
ACAATTAAAACCTTCATATTTAAAAACCCCTATTCTACTTTTGAAATACCCTGGTGCGATTCACCCTGCGCGGGTAATGTTATTGCATTCAATGGCCCAACCTTGCAAGAGCATAATATTCGTACTATTGTCCGTAGTATCCAAATTATTGTATATCCCACCACGCTCTTCTACTTTACCCGCTACTATACAAAGCGCTGGAACGAGTATTTGGCAATAACCTGAGCACGTTCAACTTGCCCCCTGTAATACCCCCACCATTTTCTCAATTTCTCGACTTTAAATCCCTGCCCCCTATCACAGCTTGGCAAAGAGCTTCAAGCTCGTCCAGGGCCGCTGTACAAGCCTCAACATCTTTTGCCTTTGCCGCTTCTTCAAGTACCTTCGCCGCCACAGTCAACATCGGATACCCATAGCTCCCGCCAGCACCTTTCATTTGGTGCGCTAGTCTACGCAGATCTTCAAGATCTCCACTCTCCATCTTGTTACGCATAGACGCAATATCCACTTCCAGCTCCGTGACAAACTCATCGATCAAATCCACCAAATCCTCGTCTTCCGCATATTCAGAATAAATTGGCTCCTGTTCATCCACCAATTTCGGAATTTGAATTGTGGATTTCGGATCCTTTCCTTTCAATCCGCAATCCCCATCCAACCCATCACGGGTAAGCTCATTCCCCGTTTGATCCGGCACGGATGAGTGCATTCCTAATTTGGCCGGATGCACTTCTCTATTATAAAGATACTGCTTGATTACTTTGGTAAACTCCTGCCTATTTATCGGTTTAGATATATAATCATCCATACCGGCTTCCAGACATTTCTCTCGATCACCCTTCATTGCATTAGCCGTCATGGCTATGATGCTGATCCCATGGTCCCTGACAGACGACCCCTCATCACGAATTACACCCGTTGCTTCATAACCATCCATATCAGGCATCTGGCAGTCCATCAATACCAGGTCGTAGTCAAACCTTTCAAGGGAC
>JAAEOI010000426.1 GCA_024244665.1 Bacteroidota bacterium
AGCCCTGGCGATACCGATTCTCTGCCGCTGGCCGGCTGAAAATTCATGGGGATACCTGTGAATCTGGTCTTTGTGAAGCCCGACTTTATCCATGAGATAGCGAACCCTGTCTTTGATCTCAGTCTTTGAAGCGTTCTGATGATTTTCAATGGGTTCAGCGATAATCCGCCCTACACTCATACGGGGATTAAGAGAGGAGAATGGATCCTGGAAAATGATCTGAAGGGAGCCTCTGAGCTTTCTCAGTTCCTCATTGCTTACGGACAGGAGATCGTGGCCGTTGAAAGAAACTCTGCCGGATGTGGGTTCTGTAAGCCTGAGTATGGAGCGTCCCACCGTAGTCTTACCGCACCCGCTTTCACCCACCAGACCCAGGGTTTCTCCCTTTTCAAGGTTGAAGCTCACCCCGTCCACAGCCTTCACATGACCGACAGTACGGGAAAAAATCCCTTTCTTTACCGGGAAATATTTTTTCAGGTCCTGAACTTCAAGCAGTGCCATCGGCCAGTTCCTTTTCCTTTTAATAAAATGGTCTCCCCCTGCAAAAACAGATCTTGACTTTACCCCAACTATGGGTTTTATGCACTTCAAACTATTCTATTCTCAAAAATGCCGTCCTTCTAGCCTTTCCAGTTCCACACAAAAATCGGTATTTCATGGTAAAATGAACCATTTCATACTTCCGGGTGTTCCACCTTGTTCCAGCACCTGACTCTTCTTTCCCCCTCAAGGCTGACCATGGGCGCGTCCTTTTCCCTGCACAGGTCCCCGGCTTCGGAACAACGGGGATGGAAACTGCACCCCTCGGGCAAATCCATGAAGCTCGGAACCATACCGGGAATCTCCTGAAGTCTCCGGCCCATCTCCTCTTTGCGCCCTATCACCGGAACCGATCCCAGGAGTCCCCGCGTGTAGGGGTGGCCGGGTTTTTTAAACAAGTCTCTTACGGGAGCCTCCTCTACCACATTTCCCGCATACATTACGATGACCCTCGTTGCCATCTCGGCAATGAGCCCGAGATCATGAGTGATGAGGATAATGGATGTATTGAATTTATCCTTAAGCTGGATCATGAGGTTCATGATCTGGGCCTGAATGGTGACATCCAGTGCCGTTGTGGGTTCATCGGCAATCAGGAGTTTCGGGTTACAGGACATAGCCATTGCGATCATGGCCCTCTGCCGCATGCCTCCGGACAGCATGTGCGGGTATTCACGTGATCGGGCGCCGGGATCGGGTATCTGAACCCGGCGCAGCATCTCCACCGACCATCTTCTTGCCTCACGCCTGGACATGCCCTCATGGAGTCTTGCGGATTCGGCGATCTGCTCCCCTATGGTAAGGACCGGGTTGAGGGAGGTCATGGGCTCCTGGAAAATCAT
>JAAEOI010000427.1 GCA_024244665.1 Bacteroidota bacterium
AATCCGGCCATTGATGCAAAAATGAAGCACAACCATGATGTGTATCAATCCATTGTCAGGTCATACGGTTTTGACTATGCAGACGGAATTTACATGGGTAATGTGAAAGAGTTGAGAAATGAGGCCTTAAATGTCCATAACCTGGAATGGACCGTGGACAAGGCCAGGAAGTTCATTGAGCAGGAAAAGGATAATCCATTTTTCCTTTTCTTCAATACCACCTTGCACCACGGCCCTGCACCATGGGGACGCAATGTTGGGAAATACTTGAGCAGCTTTGATGCGGATCCAAAATTAACCGGCGAAGGCTTCATTGATACCCTCTGGGATTTTATGCCCACCAGGCAGGAGATCCAGGACAAATATGTTGCAGAAGGACTCCCTGAGAGAGATGCATATGCACTTTTGCTTGATGAAGGGATAAAAGCAATCTATGATAAGATCGTTGAATTGAACCTGGACGAGAACACGCTTATCATATTTATACCTGATCATGGAAGTTGGAGGCACGGGAAGGCTACATTACACGACTATGGATTAAAAGTTCCCATGCTAATGTACTGGAAAGGAGCAATTACAGCAGGCTCAGTGTATGACGGACTTGTACAGACCGTTGATTTCCTACCAACCATACTGGACATGACTGGTGTTGAGCAACCGGCCGGACTGGAAACCGATGGAATGAGCCTTAAAACCATCATTGAAACCGGTGCAGGTGAGGCCCATGCCTCATTATTCGGGGAGCTGGGATATTCCAGGGCAGTAAAGACGAAAGAGTGGAAATATATCGCAGTTCGTTACCCTGAAGATGTACAGGAGAAGATTGACAGGGGAGGAACGTTTGCCGGCTACCAGGGAGAGATTCTGGACTATCCATATTTAACGCAAAACAGTCATCTGGGACATTACGCATCAAAGAAGAACCCGCACTATTTTGAACTGGATCAGCTATACGACCTTCATGCAGATTCAGCCGAAACTGTGAATGTGTTCAATCAACACCCAGAAGTTGTTTCTCAAATGCGCGAATTGCTTTTGGGTTATCTTCAAAGCTTTGAAAACAGGCCTTTCGGTGAGTTTACACTGACAACAGCGGATCCTCCGCAACGGGCACATACTCCGGATCCGATAGACGGTGCCACAGATGAGGGAATTTCACGTACAATAAGTTGGACCAGTGAGTATAAGGCCACCTCCCACGATATATACTTTGGCACCACAAATCCTCCTCCCTTTGTGGCAAACCAGGAATCAATAGAATTTGATCCGGGGCCACTGGAAAGCGCTGCTACCTACTACTGGAGAATCGACGAAATAAACGCAAACGGTTCAACCACAGGGGATGTATGGTCATTCGAGACCCAATCAATTCTGGCAGGAAAAGCAAGCAATCCATCTCCTGAATATAATGCTACATATGTGCGAAAGAATACACTTCTGGAATGGGAGAAAGCCAGCAACGCAGACTCCTATAAGCTACATATGGGGACTGGAAGTCTGAATTACTTAGATGAGATTACCGGCCTTTCCTACGATCCGGGAGATCTAAAGAGTAACACCTTCTATTTCTGGCGAGTGGATGCTGTAAACACTACCGGGGCGATCACAGAGGGAGATATATGGGTTTTTACATCAGGATACGGGAATATTGCTCCCGAAGCAGATATATCAGTATCCAGCTCTTCAGACAATACCACATTTGCCAGGGAGAATGTCAAAGACGGCATCTATCTTATGGGCAACATAGGGGAATGGAAATCTGACGGGGAATCAACTCCCTGGCTGGAATTAGCATGGTCCGAAGATGCCGTTGTGGATAGGATCACTTTATATGACAGGGTCGGCGCCTCATCGCAGATTGTAGATGGAGAGATCGAGTTCAGCGATGGCAGTATCATCGAAACTGGTACCCTGCCTCCCAGTGGCAGTAAAAAGAGTCTGGAATTTGCCCCCAGGGAGATCTCTTCGTTGAAGCTCACTGTTACCGAAGGGACCGGAGAGATTGGCCTGGCAGAGATGGAGGTTTATGATACCGTTATGTATCATCCCGATGCTGTTGTCACAACAGATATGATCAATTTCCAGATTTTCCCCAACCCTGCAACCGGAAAGCTCGTTGCGCTTACCGGTCTGTCCAATGATGGAGCAAACAAAATAAATATCTATAACATTAATGGGGAACTAACTTATGTCTATCTGGCAGATGGAGCAACAATCAATCTTGATCTTTCAAACCTCCACAAAGGCGTCTATTTTATTCAGGTAAATAACAATTTGTACCGTCAGACCAGAAAATTGATCATCATATAGTCAATTCAGGTCTAATCAGATCCCAATCCAGTTTCATTTCCTATTCTGTTAATTAAACTTTAAGCGATTATTATGCCTCTGCTGTTATTTTTACAATTATGTTATTTTTTACAGCAAAGTTTTTTTTTTAGAATCCAACACACCTTCTTATCGTGATGAAATATAACGACCAAATAAAATTGAAACCAATAAATCAGGGTGTTTTTCCCTCTATTCTTTTACTTGTATTGGGAGCATCCCTGATGCTCTCCTTCTCCTGTACCAGTTCCAGCGACCAGGAAGATGTTACATCATATATAGATCCGACCATCGGAAATGTATCACGTTTCCTGGTGCCCACCTATCCCACATTTCATCTGCCAAATCAGATGCTGAGGATGGTGCCGCAAAAAAAGGACTATATTTCAGACGAGGTTGAGGCTTTTCCCCTCCATCTTGCCGGTCACAGGGATAAAGGTTTGTTCCTGATGAAAGTCGGGTCTGGAAATATGTACATGGATCATGACCTGGAGGTGGTACATCCCTGGCACTATTCCACATACCTGGTAGAAGATGAAATACGGGTAAGTTTTACCCCGGGGGCAAAGAGTGCAATCTATAAGCTTGAATTTCCTGATAGCAGCAAAGGAGTGATATTGGTTCAGGGTACAACACTTTTTTCAGCCCAATCGGAAGAGAATGGAGCTTTTACCCTGGAAGAGAAGATCGTATATAAAACCAGAGGCATATTCTCTGAAACACGAGAGATGACTGTATTTGTCTTTGGGCAGATTTGTGATGCCAGGGGAAGAGCTATAGATGCTGCTGAAATTATCAGCGAAAATGGCAAACTAATGATCGGGCTTCCGGAAGATACCCCTTCAACTGTTCAGATCAAGTATGCCTTATCCTACATCAGCTACGATCAGGCCAGGATCAACTACGCAAAAGAAGTTGCATCTGTGGAGTTTGATCAACTGGCAGCTTCCGGCAAGTCCAGGTGGGAAGAGACCATGGGGCAGATCAGGGTAGACGGGGGGACAACTGCGCAAAAAAGAAGCTTCTATACCTCCCTCTACCGCACAAATGAAAGGATGGTTGATATCAATGAATACGGCCAATATTACAGCGGTTACGATGGCCAGGTGCATAAAAGTGAACGTCCCTTTTATGTGGATGACTGGATCTGGGATACATACCTTGCGGCTCATCCACTGAGGACAATTCTGGATCCTGAGATGGAGAACGACATGCTCAACTCCTATACATTAATGTATGAACAGAGTGGGTGGATGCCAACCTTTCCGCAGGTCCACGGAAACCATATGTGCATGAATGCCTATCATTCGTCTGCAATCTTTATTGATGCCTACAGGAAAGGCCTCAAGGACTATAATGTGGAGAGTGCATATGAAGGAATCAGGAAGAATCTGATGGAGGGTACATTTATACCCTGGAGGCAGGGTACTCCACGCAGACCCATTGATGACTTCTATCACCAGCATGGATATTTCCCTTCGCTGAAAGTAGGAGAAGAGGAGACTGAAGCCCAGATGGATGGATTTGAAAAGAGGCAGCCGGTATCGGTTTCGTTGGGAATAAACTACGACTTCTGGGCACTGTCGGAACTTGCAGGTGAACTTGGGAAAATGGAAGAACATGAGAAATTCGCACTATATGCAGAAGATTATAAAAAGCTGTGGCATCCCGGGCACAGGCTCTTTATACCAAGAGATGAGGAGGGAGAGTGGATCGACATCAATCCAAAATCCGACGGCGGACCGGGATATAGGAATTACTATGATGAAAACAATGGCTGGACCTATGCATGGGATGTGAAGCATGATATTGACGGTTTAATCCAGCTACTGGGAGGCAGGGAAGAAGCTGAGGCTCGTCTGGACCAGTTATTCCGGGAACCCCTGGGTATGAGAAAAAGGGAGTTTTATCTGCACGGTTCCAATTCAACCGGCATGGTGGGACAGTTCTCCATGGGTAATGAACCCTCTTTCCACATACCCTATCTCTACAACTATTTCGGTGCGCCCTGGAAGACTCAACAAAAAATTCGTTTCCTTCTGGATGTTTGGTTCAAGGATAATATTTTCGGCATCCCGGGTGATGAGGATGGTGGTGGAATGACCGCTTTTGTGGTGCTATCTTCCATGGGTATCTACCCGGTAACACCTGGGATCCCGGTCTACACAATCACCAGTCCGGTTTTCGAAAAAGTAACAGTTCAACTGGACAATGGAAAAAAATTCACGGTAACCGCAAAGGGTGCCAGCAGGACCAAAAAGTACATTCAACAGGCATTTATTGATGGAGAAGAGATCTTCAGCCCATTCATTACGCATGAGCAGGTCATGTCTGGGGCGACCCTGGAATTGATACTTTCAGAATTACCCAATAAGGAGTGGGGGAAGTAGTTTTGAGGATTTAATGCTCCCGTTGGTAGAACTTTCCTTTGCTTCACTGAATTCAGCCTAAAGATCCTGAAAGCAAAAAAATTGATTTCCCAGAGTATGAGCAGAAAAGGTAATTGCTGGGATAATAGTTTGGCTGAGAGCTTCTTCAAAACAATAAAGGAACCGGAGCGAAGCGGAGCTCGACGAAGTCAACACAGGTATTGCTAAATCTGATTAGAAATTCCATCCAGGCACTAGACGGGATTAGTACAGGATAAAGCATCTCGATCTTTACAGACAAGGATGCTACAGGTGCACAGATCTCAGTGAAGTCTGACATTGGGAAAGGTGCGGAATTTCCGCCAGATTAGTTGTAATATTAGTATTAATAGTCACTACTGTCCGACTAAAATAACATAGAAAAGAGAAGGGTACTCCCCGGAGGTTTCCCCTTCATGTTGTAGTTTTGTTTTTGCGAAACTTAACAACAACATGAGTAAAAATACGGAAATAAAGTTTGTCGGACAGCCGATCTTCAAACAGATAGTAGATTTGGTCGATACAGTGAACATAGAAAGCCTGGTAAGGAAGCACAACAGCGACTATTACTACAAAGCATTCAAGAGCAGGACCCACCTGCTCACTATGCTGTTTGGTATACTGAGCCGCTGTGACTCAATGAACGAGATCTGTGAAGGGATGCGGGCTCTGGGAGGAAAGCTTAATCACCTGGGGATGAAAAGTGCTCCTGCAAAGAGTACAGCATGCGATGGATTACGCAACCGTGACAACAGATTCTTCGAAGAATTATACTTCAGTCTGGTTAAGAAGCACCAATCATCTTTGTCGGACAGCCGAACCTACGGGCTGACCTTCAAGGAGGTTCTTTTGATTGATTCTACCACTATACGCTTATTCAGTGACATACTCAAAGGTGTTGGTCGCAACCCAAAGGGTGACGGAAAGAAAAAGGGTGGGCTGAAAGTGCATATGCTGATCGATGCAGTTCAATCGGTTGGACGGTTTATTAAAATCACGGCAGCCAAAGTACATGATCAGGACTTTTTGAAAAGCCTGGAATTAATCTCTCACAGCATGATTGTATTTGACCGCGCTTACAATTATTACCACCAGTTTGCACTGTGGAGCACCAAACAGGTCTACTTTG
>JAAEOI010000428.1 GCA_024244665.1 Bacteroidota bacterium
TCCTGCTCAAGTTCTATTGCCTTCCTTTCTTTGTTAAACTCATATTCTGATTCCATCCTGGTGATCTTTTCGGTAGTTTCTTTATTGAAAATAGAATCCACATTCGCTTTTACCTGTTCATGATACAGGAGGGCTTTTTGGAACTTGCCTTTCTTCTTGTAAATTCTGTATAAGCCGGCTGATGCATCTCTCTTGTGTTCCCTTCTTCCGGTTGACTCTGTCATATCCAATACCTCCAAATACTTAGCCATTGCATCTGAAGCATTTCCCTCTTTTTCATCCATCTCTGCCAAAGTAAGGAGGCTTGATGACTTGATCTCAATACTCCCGCAAAGCTCAGAATAGCGAATGGACTCATGTAAGTAGTATTTTGCAGAGTCGTATTCTTCTTGTTTGTAGTATAATACCCCAAGTCCGTTTGTAGGCAAGTCCAATTGGCAACCTAAGTTTCTGGCCTTTCCTATCTTTAATGATTCGAGGTAGTACTTCTTTGATTCCTTTGTATTACCAAGCTGTGAATAAACTTGCCCCAAATTGCTGAGATTTGTAACCAGTTCCTTTGGATCATTTTCTTTGCGAGATAAGTCTGCTGATTCCAGAAAGTACTCCAGTGCTTTTTCATGTTTATTCTGATGAGCATAAACGATGGCAATATTATTCAAGGCAGCTTGATAGGCAACAGCGTCCTTGTCCCGGGATAAGTCCAGTACCTTCAGGTAATAATCTACTGCAGTAGCGTAATTGCCGATATCAGCATAAATAATTCCCAACAAATTGTAAGCATGAAAATTATCTTCCTGGGCACCTTCGCATTTTTTTGCATATTCCAGGGCTTTGGTATTGTCACCAATCATGTTATAATAGAAAGCTGTGGCTTTCAGGGAAAAACACTTTTCTTCTGAATCAATAACAGGCTCGTTGGCTTTATCTGCCATCTTATAGTAATAAAGCGCTGAATCAATAGCGGAGGATCTGTAATACATATAAAAATATCCAAGGGTATTAGTTTGAAATATAATTTCTCTCACAAGGTCATACTTAATGGCAGTGTTTAAGGCTTTCTTGTAAAAATGCAGGGTATAGTCCAGGTTTTGAGTCCTCTTATCCCTAAATATTATTGCTTTATTATTATATAATTTCACAAGCCCTTTATGATCCTTTAGGTTTTCCGCCAGGGGTATTCCCACATCTATAATGCGTGCTCCTTCTCCCTCAAGATCAATGTATCTAAACTCGTCGAAAAGCACATTAAGTAAACGGATCCTGTTGGTATCCTGCCCTGTTTTACCGAGCTCAATCCTTAGGCTATCGATTGTTGAATTTTGGGCATTCAAACCTGGTGTAGCTGAAGTCATTATCAGAACGCAGAAGATTAATTGTATTTTTTTCATTTCGTGCTAATTAGTTAAGCCTGAAAAACCCATTGGTTTTCGTGGCTCCAGATTCTAATATTCATATAGTGTATTACGGTTCCATGTAAATTTTGGCGCCAGGCAATGGTTTTTGCCTTGATCCTCCTTAACATCTTCATCATATTGAAGCCTGTAGCTGCCAGAAGGGTATTGATTGCATCGCCTTGGGTACCGCTAAGGTAATTCCGGATCATTCTCGGTATAACCAATTACTTACAAGCCCGGGCAGGGAACCATGTTGCGCCTTACCCTCCGCTTGTTGAGTTCAATGAAGGAATAGCTCAGGGAAATCTCATGGGCACCACCGGTTTGAGTAACAAGCCTTGTCAAGGTAAAATCATAACTGTACACAATCTGCATGGCCTTGTATTTATAACCAACCGACAAGGCAAGAGCTCCGACGTTCATGTTGTTTGGAAAGACAGGGAGTCCCCTGTACCATAATCCGAAGCTCAGTGGTTCCTTGGTGTAGTACATGCCCAGATCCAGGTATTTGACCTTATTCTGTATCATAAAATTCATCGCAACACAGATGCTCTCTTGCTTAACCTTCAGTGTTTTGCCCGGAATCACATATTTTGCTCCCATGAAGGCCGAATATCTCGGAGCCAAATAATCACCCTCACTGGCAAGTATTTCACTGAAAGACATCAGGTGATCAAGGGTAAATCCAAACCAGTACCTTTTAGAATATGCCAGTACCGAGGTGGTAAAATCGAAATGGTTCACTGATTCCATATTTTGTATGGAGGTCATCTCCACAGAAGATCCGGCAGCACCACTGCTACCACCACGCAGGATCTGGTCGCCAAATCGAAAGGCATTGTAATTAATCCCTCTTGTATAGTAATATGCAGAGAGTCCAGGGCGAACCCTCCAGTTTGGATTGATATCAAAATTGAATGAATATACCAGTCCGATATTGGTGGAATTCACAAGGCCATCCTCTCCCGCCTCATCGCGAAGCACCAGCAATCCAATTCCGCTTCTGTACTTATCCAGATAGTAGTCGGCCGAAAATGCATAGGTTATAAATGTTGAGGAGAGCTGCGGCCACTGATCTCTCCAATTCAAAATGACCCTTCCTCCGTCCGTTGAGCCGGCAAATGAAGGTGCCAGGTACAGTGGTGCTGAGTAAAACTGGGAGAATTGGGGATCCTGCGCTTTTCCATCAGAAAGAACGAAAGCCAGTATGACCATCAATGTTATATACTTCATCATAATGGCCATTTTCTATTCGTTAAAAATTATCATTACACTTCCCACCTGTGAGAATTTCTCACCATTGTTATAAGTTCCGGAAATACGGAATGCATAAACTCCTTCCGAGGCAAGTTTACCATCGAAATATCCATCCCATCCAACGTTAATATCTTCACTTTCAAACATCCGCACTCCATGCCGGTTAAATACCTCCAGTCGGTACTCCAGCAAACCTTCCGCGTAACAATGGAACACATCGTTGCTGTAATCATTATCAATGACAGTCCCGCCGGTCTCTCCCCCCAGGTTAGGGCTAAATACATTGGGGCACTGGATAGATCCCTTCTGCTTCACTGTCACAGCCTCGAGTATTGTTTCGCTGTCATAGCACTGAAACCCTGTATAAACATGGAGGGTTACATCATAAACTCCG
The DNA here is from genome assembly GCA_024244665.1 of Bacteroidota bacterium. Next base: position 3,049 of record JAAEOI010000428.1, read on the forward strand.
GTCTCAAGATAGTGGTGGGTTGGATTAATCTCGTTGGAAACTTGTCCATCTCCAAAATCCCAGACCAGACTGTCATATTCAGAAGTAAGATTGTAGCAATTGATTGGTTCATCAAACTTGTTGGGAGGATCAGAAATATATACTATACCAGGAGTAACCTCAAATTCACTGACAGGTTGCTCATGTACAATAACCATAGTGTCTTTGACAATAAAGATGCCATCGGGTCCGGTACCGGATAGCCTGACATTATAGGTACCCGGAGTGTTATAAGTATGCATTGGATTGCTCTCTGAGGATACAATACCATCTCCGAAGTCCCATGAGTAAGGGAAACCCCCAACCGAACTATTGATAAAGTCAACCAGCAGTGGCGGACAACCCTGTTGCGGAGAGGGCAGGAAGTCTACTTCTGGCAAGACATAATAGGTAATAATGGCATCATCAGTTGCAATACAGCCATCATTATCGATGGTCCAGTGGAAAGTGTTGGCTCCTTCTCCCAGATCGAACACTGATGTTTCAAAGTTATCAGGATTCTGGATATTACCCGTCCCTGCCACCAGTTGCCACTGACCCTGTCCGGCCATAGGCTTGTTACCAACAAGCTGGACGGTTGACTGGTAGATAACTTCGTCAAGACCTGCATACACCTCAGCCAGGTTATTGGTTATTACAACATCGTCTGTCGATGTGCAACGACCATTAGTAGTGGTCCATCGCAATGTGTTTTTCCCAAATCCGAGAACTGAAATCTGTGTATTATAATCATAAGCATCATCAATAATTCCAAATCCACTGACTACTTTCCAGATACCGGTTCCTGTAACGGGCGGATTGGCCAGCAGGTTGGCGGTTGTGTTACATATTGCCCGGTCTTCACCGGCATACGCAGTGGTTGGCAGGCTATTGATGATGGTAACTTCATCACTTATCCTGCAGCTACCGTTGGTTGTGGTCCAGCTAATCAGGTTGTTCCCGATACCGATATCGGTAATCTGCGTATATGGATCATTGGGATCTTCGAATGTTGCAGATCCGCTTACAATGCTCCAGTGTCCGGCTCCAAGCTGTGGTGCATTTGCACCCATAAAGGTTTCATTGGCACATACATCCTGATCCGGTCCTGCAGAAGGAATAGAGGGTAAATTATTGACAATTAAAATGGTATCCGAATTACTGCATCCAGCAATGGTCACCGTCCATACGAGATTGTTTTCTCCTTGCTCCAGGTTGGAGACATCTGTGTTGAACAGGGTATTGTTTTCAAAGGAGGCGGATCCTTTTGAAATGGACCAGCGTCCATATCCACCCACAGGATCGGAAGAGTACAGCTCTGTTGAATCTGAACATAAATATTGATCCGGACCCGCATTGATATTGGTTGGCAGATCATTTATTATATTGATCTCATCCAGCGAGGTACAGGCACCATTGCGAATAGTCCATCTCAGTGTATTGTGCCCCAGGCTTAAATTCGTCACATCAGAATTATACTGGTCTGGCGATTCAATATTTGCAGCACCGCTTAATACTGACCATTCACCGGTTCCAACGGTTGGATTATTGGCATTGAGATAAAAATCTTCACCACACACCGAACGATCGGCTCCTGCATGGGCGATGCTGGGCATGTTGTTGGAGATGATTACTTCATCGTATGATACGCAATTTTCATTGTTGATGGTCCATCGAAGAAGATTATCACCCCTGTCAAGACCGTTTACTTCAGTGTTGGGATTATTGGCATCGCTGAAATTAGCAGATCCGGTCCCGCCGGCAATGGACCATTGTCCCACTCCGACACCTGCATTGCTTGCTAACATCAACGCCACATCATCACATATGGACTGATCAGCTCCTGCATCTGCAATGATCAGGTCGTAACTTAGATCTATCTCTGATGATAATGTACACTCTTCATAAGTAATGGTCCATCTTAATGTGTTCAGACCCGGCTGGAGATTATCAGCCAGTGTATTGGCATCTGTCGGATCTGTCAGAGTTGCACTACCACTTAAAATACTCCATTCACCTGTTCCGTACAGAGGAGCATTCCCCGGTAAAAACATATCATCAACGCAGAGTGATTTTGAAGACATTGCAACAGCCTGAGTCGGCTTATGACTGGTTATCATTACAGTATCGGTCGAAAAACAGCCATTATTTGATATCGTCCATTTAAAATAATTGTCATCTTTTGCCAGATTATTGGCCTTATTTCCACTGAAGGTTGCACTACCACTTAAAAGACTCCATTCACCGGTTCCAATTGAGGGTGTATTTGGAAAGAGGGTAATTGAATCCTCACACGTAAGCTGATCCACTCCTGCATCGGCAGTTGTAGGCATATCATTGACTATAAATAAATCATCCGAGGAGGAACAGATTCCATTAGTTATAATCCACCTGAAAGTGTTTGTTCCAAGACTTAGTTTGGAGACAGAGGTATTGTATGAATTTACATCTGCGATATCGGCCGAACCGCCCATGATAAACCACTGTCCTGTACCCACTAAAGGTTCATTACCTGAAAGGGATGTCACTTCATCGCAAAGGCGCTGATCAATCCCTGCATTGGCATCTATTGGTGAATCATTCGTAATGGTGACCTCGTCCGACTGAACTTCATATTCATAAATGGTCCATTTGAACACATTGTCACCCTGACCCATATTGATCACTTCGGTCATGTAATCTGAGGCATCCACAAAACTACCCGATCCCTGGACGATGGTCCATTGACCCGATCCATAATTTGGCTGTGAGCCTGAAAGCGTGGCATAATCTGAACAAAGCGTCTGGTCAGGGCCTGCATCAATGATGGAAGGGGAATAATTGAGCACCTTCACCTCGTCTTCGAAATAACAGGAATTATTTGTGATGACCCATTTAAATATATTCTCCCCGATTCCCAGGTTCGTAACGATTGATGTGGGCGATGAAGGATTCGTTATTGATCCGGAACCTGTTACCAGAGACCACGTACCTGTGCCGATGACAGGTGTATTTCCCTCCAGGGTATATGTGTCGGTCAATAAAATAGTATCCTTACCCGCATAGGCATTAGAGGGATCATCATTGGTGATTATTAGAGTGTCCCTGCTGTTGCAACCATTATAATTAACGGTCCATACGAAATAATTAGCCCCCTGTTGAATATAGTTTACATCACTGTTCGGGTTGGCGGGATTGGCAATACTGGCTCCTCCTGCTCCTGAAACGACCGACCAGCTTCCGGTTCCCTTTTCGGGTACCAGAGCATTGAGTGTTGTACTGTTACCGCAGAGAACCTGGTCCGGTCCTGCATCAAGAGATACCAGGTTATTGGTCACCGTAAGCGTATCTGTTGAAGTACAATTATTCTCCGTAACCGTCCACATCAGTACATTGTCACCCTTTCCAAGATAGGTAACACCTGTATTAAAGAGGTTAGCATCATCAAATGTGGCAAATCCGCTCAGGAGGCTCCATGTGCCATTGGGATTGTTATTTGCATTGAGGGTCGAACCTGTACTACAGACACTCTCATCATATCCTGCATCGGCAAGTGGTTTTGGATTCACCGTAATAGCCAGGGGTACCGATTCCAGACCCACACCACAGGAATTGCGTCCCCTGACTGTGATATTACCGCTCACTGCATCCAGTGCATAATTTGCAACGATAAACCGGGTTCCTGCTCCATTCTCAATGGTCGCTCCAAAGGGCAGTGTCCATTCATAGGATATGGCATTGGCAATAACAGGTACCTCATATGCTTTCAGGTTCACTCCCTGGCATATGATATCATCACCTGTAACTGCGCCTGGTGTAGCTGGTAATTCATTTACTGTCAGCGTTGATGGATCTGTAATGATATCCCCACAGGTTCCGGTGATGACGCAACGGTATACGCCTGCATCAGCAGTGGATACATTTGACACCGTAAGTATTCCGGTGCCGGATCCGAATATATTTCCACCATCAAACAATCCACCTCCATCCCTCTCCCAGGAATAGCTCAGGTTATCTCCGGAAACATCCACCGCAAAGAATACATTTTCACTCTCACACTTTGTCTGGATGGCCGGTGGTTGTGACACCAGTATTGTAGAGGGATTGATAATCAGATTTGCAGCTCCCGAGCTCACGACTCCCCCACTACCTGAAATCACACATGTATAGGATGCCACATCCGACAAATCCACTGCTGAAATGGTGAGATTGGGTGTGCCTGATCCTGAGATTTTAGCCCCTATATCCCCAATGGCGACACCATCCTTTCTCCACTCATAGCTTAGGTTTTCCCCGCTGGCTGTTGCTTCAAATACGGCTACACCTCCTTCACACCTGGTCAGACTCACCGGGTTGGTGATCACAAGCGTAAGCTCATTTACAATCAGATTTGCCGGATCACTCAAAGTTGCATTACAGGTGCCGCTTACCAGGCAGGTATAAGCCCCTTCATCGGTGGTGGCTGCAGCCGGTATGGTGTATACATCGCTGGTTGCTCCAGGGATAATTGTACCATCTTTCTGCCACTGGTAAGTGAGGAGATCACCCACTGCCTCAACGGTAAAGGTCAAAGGAACTCCTTCATCCACATTCTGATGCAAGGGCTGCATGGTAACAATTGTGGTTGGTAAAACTTCCAGGGTAGCCAGTCCGCTGTTCAGGCTATCGCATATACCTGTGACCAGGCAACTAAATACACCGGCCTCTGTAGCAGACAGATCAGATATCGAAAGATTCGGGGTGTTGACACCAGAATATTTGCCTCCCTCGGTAAGTTTCACCCCATCCTTTTTCCACTGGAAGCTATTGGAAAGGTTTCCTGATAACACTGAGAAAGAGATAGATTGTCCGAAACACCTGGTATCGCCAATCGGGTGAGTGAGTATCTGAACCAGCTCATTAACAATGAGATTTGCAGGATTACTCAGGTAGTCGCCACAGGTTCCTGTAACGAAACACTGGTATGAGCCTTCATCCGTGATGACAAGATCACTGACAATTAATGTTTCTGTGCCTGAGCCTACAATATGTACACCATCATCAACCAGGGCCAGACCATCCAGTCTCCATTCATAATTCAAGGCCAGCCCGTCTGCTTCAACCATAAAAATTGCATCATCTCCCTCACAGAGTTCCTTGTCTGACGGCTGACTGCTAATGAGTGTTTCCGGGCTCACTGATAAAGTGGCCAGTATAGAATTATCAGATCCACAGGGCCCGCTCACCTCACAGCTGTAAGCAGCTCCATCGGATACCATGATATTTGAGATTGTAAGATCACTGGTATTTACGCCGGATATTCTTCCATCGTTCACAAGGTTGGCACCTCCCTTTTTCCACTGGTAGGAAATACCTCCGCCATCGGCTGTAATACTGAAGGTAGCTGCAGTTCCAGTACACCCGGATAGTGAAGTGGGTTGTGAAGTGATTGCAGTATTTTCATCTACCATCAGAGTAGCCGGATTACTGATATCGTTAGCACATAAACCTGTAACGATACAGGTATAGATACCCTCGTCTGTTACTGAAAGATTGGTAATGGATAATGAGGCTGTGAGCGCTCCAGTGATCCTTCCGTCATCGACCAGGTTAACACCGTCCATTTGCCACTGATATGCGGTAATATTCCCGGCCGCCTCAATCACAAATACGGCATCATCCCCTTCACACTGAGTTCCATCCAGTGGCTGAAGGATTACATCTGTTAATTCATTAACTGTAAGTGTAGCCGGGAGACTATTTTCAGGGCCCTCATCCCCGGTAACCAGGCAGGAAAAACTGCCTAAATCGCTAACCTGAAGATTGTCAATGTTAAGGCTGGCTGTGGCTGAACCTGTGATCCTGAGATCATCAACCAGGTCCACGCCGTTTTTGCGCCAGGTATATGCCAGGTTTGTACCAGCAGCTACCACATTAAAACTGGCACTCTCACCAACACATTTGTCCCCGGGATCGGCCGGATGCACTGAAATCAGGGTCAGAAGACTGACATTCAACAACCCTGGTTCACTTGTAACGGTACTGCAAATCCCTGTAATGACACAATAATAGGAGTCGGCATGAGATGGATCAAGATTTGTCAATGTCAGTATGGGGGATGTGGCACCACCATACACTCCACCATCCACGACAGTCAGGCCGTCTGAAACTTTGTACCACTGGTAGCTGAGAATATCACCGGTAGCACTCACCGAAAAGCTTGCGTTGCCCGTTTCGACTGCATTAAATACAACCGGTTGTGTGGTGATCAACACCAACTCGTCCACTACAAGACTGGCAGGTATGGTATTTTCAAAACCACAGGAATTACTAACCTGGCAGGAGTAAGCCGCCTGGTCACCCTCAGTGAGGTTGTTGATATTCAGCGTGCTGGAATTAACTCCTGTAATCCGACCGTCATTCACCAGATCAACTCCATTCTTTTTCCATTGAAATGAAAGGAGGGTACCTGTGGCAGCCACGGAGAGACTTACATTATTCCCTTCGCATATCTGCTGATTTGAAGGATGACTTACAATGCTTGCCACCTCTGTCAGTGTAAGGCTGGCTGCGTTTGACAGGGTCGTTCCACAATCGCCGCTTACCCTGCACCGATAGATTCCTTCATCGGCTCCGGAAGCACCTGGTATCAACAATGTATTGTTAATCGCACTGTTGTTTGCAGCAAAGGGAATATCTACACCATCAAGCTGCCACTGATATGATAAATTCGTTCCGGTGGCATTGACTTCAAGCTGGACATTTGTACCGGGACAAACAGTTTGGTTGGCCGGTTGTGATGTGACGATAATATTTTCATTTACAGTAAGCACTGCAGGAGCAGAGTTGAGGTCTCCGCAACTTCCTGAAACTTCACATACATATACTCCTCCATGGCTTACATCCAGGTTACTGATCAGCAAAGAGGAAGTCTGGGTACCTGAATAGACTCCAACATCATTAAGGGCTATCCCGTTATGTGTCCATGCATAGGTAATATTTGACCCTGTGACATCCACTGTCATGTTTGCATTATCACCTTCACAGACAATATCATCCAAAGGATCTGTAATAATCAATGTGGGATCGTTGAGGGATAAAACTGTAATGCTTGATGTTTGAGTAGCACATGAATTCGAGACCTCACAAAAATATGATCCGGCATCCGCTGCCATGGCTCCGGTGATCACCAGACTATTGCCATTCTCACCTGCCATAAGACCACCATCCTTGTACCATTGATACAGTAGGTTTGTACCTGTGACAACAGTTGTGAAGATGACATCGTCCGTCTCACAAAAATCCTGGTCGACAGGATTTGATGTAATGACAATTGCTTCATCAACTACCAGTCCCGCCGTGTTTGAAATCTGGCTGCCACATTCCCCGCTTACTACACAGGTGTAGCCTCCGGCATCGGCCGGGTCAAGATTTATGATGCTAAGGTTTGGAGAGTTTGCACCGGAAACATCGCCCCCGTTCACAAGATCTGTTCCTCCCAGCCTCCATTGGTACCCGGTAATGGATCCTGAGGCTGCAGTATTAAAATCGGCCGTTGAACCCTCGCAGGTAAAAACTGCTGTGGGTTGAAGGTTAATGCTTACATTTTCATACACTTCCAATGTAACCTGGTCGCTTACTTCAGTCTCACAGGTACCGGTAATAATGCAATGATAGATACCGGCATCAAGGGCATCCACCGCTAAAAGATTTAAAGTCGGGGAAGTTGCCCCCACAATATCCGTATTGTTGTGCTGCCATTGATATACAGGATTTGTACCTGTAACAGCAATGCTGAAGGATGTGCTGTTTCCCGGACAAATACTTTTGCTGAGGGGTTGTGATGTGACGGTAATATTTTCATTTACTGTAAGAACCGCAGGAGCTGAGTTGAGGTCTCCACAGCTTCCTGAAACTTCACATATATAAACACCTCCATGGGTGACATCCACGTTATTGATAAACAGTGAGCCAGTCCCTGTTCCGGAGTAGCCTCCAACATCATTAATGGCTATCCCGTTATGTATCCATGCATAACTGATATTTGATCCTGTGACATCCACAGTCATGTTCGCATTATCTCCTTCACAAACAATATCACCCGAAGGCTCTGTAACAATCAATGTGGGATCGTTAAGTGATAAATTTGCATTGCCTGATGTCTGAGAACCGCATGAATTCAAGATCTCACAATGATACGATCCTACGTCAGCTGCCATAGTCCCGGTGATCACTAGAGTGCTGCCAATCTCACCCGCCAAAAGGCCGCCGTCCTTATACCATTGATACAGTAGGTTTGTACCTGTGACAACAGTTGTGAAGATGACATCGTCTGTCTCACAAAATTCCTGGTCCACCGGATTTGATGTAATGACTACTGCCTCATCAACCACCAGTCCGGCCGTGATTGAAGTCTGAGTGCCGCATTCCCCGCTTACCACACAGCTGTAGCCTCCGGCATCGGCCGGGTTAAGATTTATGATGCTAAGGTTTGGAGAGTTTGCACCGGAAACATCGCCCCCGTTCACAAGATCTGTTCCTCCCTGCCTCCACTGGTACCCGGTAATGGATCCTGAGGCTGCGATATTAAAATCGGCCATTGAACCCTCGCAGGTAAAAACTGCTGTAGGTTGAAGGTCAATGCTTACATTTTCATACACTACCAATGTAACCAGGTCGCTTATTTCTGTTTCGCAGGTACCGCTTACTATACAGTGATAGCTACCGGCATCCAGGGCATCCACCGCAGTAAGGTTTAAGGTCGGGGAAGTTGCCCCAATAATGTCAGTATTGTTATGCTGCCATTGGTATAACGGGTTTGTACCTGTAACCGCTACACTAAGGGATGTGTTGCCGCCGGTACATACGCTTTTGTCATTCGGTTGTGTGATGATATCAATCTCTTCATCCATGGTAAGTGTAACCGGGACAGAGATCTGGTCTCCACAGTCCCCGTTCACATAACAGGTGTAAACTGCCACATCAGCCAGGGATATATTTGAAATCACCAGGGTATTACTGGCTGAACCCATGATATTTCCAAGATCTGACATATCAATACCATTTCTTCTCCACCTGTATGAAAGTCCGGATCCGACAGCCTGCAAAGTGAAACTGATATTATTGCCTTCACAATCTGTCACACCTGTCGGTTGTGTTGTAATATCCACAGCTGGCAAAATCTGTAATGAAGCCGCATTACTGGTCAGGTCCGGGCCACATGAACTGGAAACAATACATTGATAATTTCCTGCATCAAGGGCATCAACAATATTCAGATTTAGAATACTGGAATTCGCCAGGAGAATATTCACTCCGTTATACTGCCACTGGTAGGCTAAATCAGCACCTGTAGCTGTAACAACAAAGCTTGCGTTATTGCCTGTACAGGCTATTATATCAGCCGGATGTGCGGTAATCACCGACAGGGGAATCACATTCACTGTCCCGATACCAGAACCCACATCGCTGCAACCATTTGCATGGCTTACAGATGTAATGTTATAAACAGACGATACAGCAGGAGACACGGATATAGAATAAGGATTACCTGCATTTGTTATTGTACTGCTTGAGGTACCATCGGTATATGTGAAATCAAAGGGACCTGTTCCGGTGAAATTTACATCAAGTGTTGCAGGATCTCCGATGCAGACTGTTGGTGTACCTGAAATCGTTGCTGTGGGAAGCGCTAGTATATTTGTCTGCTCTGAAATTGAATTTGTACATGTGGTGGCACCATCTGTATAGGTATAGGTTACTGTATAAGGACTTCCTCCAACAGTTAGGCCCGAGGGATCGAAGGAGCCTGTTCCATTACCATTGTCAGTTATTCCGGGGCCAGAAAATGTACCCTGGGGAGCCTGGTTCCCAATAAGAGTTACCACTGCACCATTGATGCAATATCCGGCTGCAAGTCCTGTGAAACTGACAACAGGAGGAGCATCAACCTGAACTGATTCTATCAGGGTAGCATCACATCCAAATCCATCGGTATAGATATACTCAATATCTCTTGTTGCTGCTCCGCTTATGGCCGGACTGAAGGTAGCTGATCCTCCTCCATGATCTGTCAATCCCTGTACAACAGTGAATGTCCCACCTGCCGGACTATAGACGAAGTTAACATCTCCGTCACTATCACAATATTGATTTCCCAATCCTGTAAATGTGACAGGTGGGGGGCCTACCTCAAGGAGCTGTGTAACTGAAGTGTCTTCACAAAACCCTTCAACTGTCACATATTGTACTGCATGTGTACCAAATCCATAAACCCCTGGATCGAAATCAGTGATGTCTTTTACTCCGTTAACAATGTAATAGCTCCCTCCTCCTCCCGGCGAACCTTCAGAAAGAACATGGATGGCATCATATTCGCACATTGGGGCCAATGCTGCAAGCAGTGCCGCAGGTGGCGCATCATCAATTTTAGGTTTGAACTCCTTGCCATCATAAACGATATGCACATGGTCGATGTGGATGTCTGCCTTTGAGGGATCAAATATGGCTCGTGAAAAGCCGAAGTCGGGATCATCGGATATCTGGGTTACCCCGGTTGCGAGACCGCCAGCGTCTACCACTGGGAATGTTCCATTTGTAGGAAATACTCCAAAGATGGTATCAACAGGAGAATTCCTGCAGTATGAATCTTCAACTCCAAAAACAACCTGTGAAAATGCATTGTTAGACAAAAGCGTAAACAGAATTACCAATTGAATAATTATACTATACCTCACTTTTCTCGCCATAATGATTATATGTACTCCAATTCTATTTGGCTGATATCAAGCATATTAAGAAATTAATAAGATTCAGATTTTTCAATTGGGCTGGAAGTAGTCCAACTCCTTCTAAAAAAATATGATCTCTACAATACTGAATAAGGTTAAAAGTATTGCAGACCGGAAGAAAAGAAAACAGTGGTGTTACGTGAAAATGAAATTATATCCCCGGTTTTTATACTGTAAAAACACTTGAGATAATCAGGTAAAAATACCTGTAAGGAGGGCAATCAGATCGGTGAAAAAAGTAAAAATCGGACCCGGGCATACACAACAAAGAAGTAATATCTATGGCTTCTGCTTAGATGATTGTATCCCTATCCGAATCACCAATGGTGACCCTGGTGATTTTTCTTAGCCTTCTCAAGTATTTGATGTGATGCATCATTTAACCTGATAAGCGATCAGGGCAATGCCATCCCAGTGATAGAGAATCCCGTTATTAAGCGTAAGTTGCGGCATTAATACCCTAATAGCCATGTGTATTACCAGGTATTTGCACTCAATCCTTTTTAGTATTAAAACCAAAGTAAGCGTAAGCCGCACCGATCGCCAATCCTAACCAGGCTTGTCCAAGTTCATTGATGGTACTGCTTGCGGCCGGGAATTTATATACTCCATAATAGACCAAAAAACAACCCAAAATAAACCAGACTACGACATAGACAATAGTAATTATTGTCATCAAAGTACTACCGAAATCCTTACTTAATTCTTGAACTAAACCTGTAGGGGCTCCTCCAGATTTTGAGATTCCAAGTGTCGAGATAACAATTGCCGAAATTAAGCCTCCGATGATCTCTTTAATCTTTTGGTTCATAATAGTCAACTTTAATGTTTAGTTAAATGATTCAAACCCTTTATAATTGAATAGGGTGTGAAGCAACAAACTATATACTTCGATACGTTTTGCGTTGATTTAGTGTAAAGCGAGTTAAGTTAATTCAAATACTAAACCAAATCAAGTAGATAGCATCTTGCTCAAGCCTGATGATTGCAGATAGACCATGCACGATCATCGAAACAGGAGTTTCAAAAAAGATTGGTGAGCTGGATTTTGTATAGGTAGCCTGATAAATATCCAATGCCTCTTTGATTGGTTGCATCTACCTCAATGGTGTATTTCCCACTCACAAGTCGATACTTTTCTTCAAGACGTCCAATAAGCTCCCACAATTTTTCAATTTTTTTGGTGGTGCCTTTTTTATCCAAGCCGTTTGAGAGACTTATGAGTTCCTCTTCAAACCAGGAGGCTTGGGCCAACTTGTACTGGAAAAATATCTTTCCGCTCTTTGAGTTTTTCTTCTTTACTTGCCATATGAACATGAATGCGAGAGAAGCAGAAACATCGCACTATACAGGCATCATACATCACTACAATCGACTCAGGCGCTTTACAGCCCAATAAAATCATTCGAAATAGCTGAAAATGGTGAGTTTTTCCCCTATTTAGAATACCTCTGAGCTTGTATTATCAGCCGAAAAGCTTCAAGAGCTCGGCATCGGTGATGCAACGTGTACATTAACCAGGACCTATGCTACAAACGATCTTGATGATAGCACACCAGAAGGGGGTCGACTTGAGACTGTTTACGAAACAACTCAACATTAATGTGAAGTTTACCGCCCAGCCCGGTTTCAATGATCCGTCTAAGTGTAGAAATCCTTACATCACTTGAAGCTCTTTGAATTGGTACGAATGGACTGGTACGACTACGGGGCACGGTTCTATGATCCATTCAAGTAGTTTTATCAATTCATCGAGATTTTGGAATGGATGTTAAAACAGGTAGTTGTACCACGTGGATAGTGATATCTGCAGGATATAGTTTCGTCGGGTATAATGAGCAATAGAAGAAAGGGCCAGTGATACTTTAAGGAAAGCTCTTATCAGAGTATCTGATTCATACCGGAATCAGATTGTCTGCACCAACTCATTGATCTTTTTTTGAAAATCCTGTTTTCTCCTTTTGGCAAGCTGAATCTTCAGTCCATTGACAAGTGTAATTGGAGTTTCGTTGTTGTTGTGGTAATGGGTGATGTGATTGAGGTTAATCAGGTAGGATTTGTGGGTACGGAAGAAATCCTTGCCGGGCAGGCTGCTTTCGATCTCTTTGAGGACGCGGGTGAGCATGAACTCCTTTCCGCTTATTGTCAGAATCTTTGTGTACCTGCCACGTGCAGTACAGCAAAGAATATCTTCCATTCTCAGGAACTCTATTCCCCGCGAGGTTTTAATGGCAATTTTCGATGAATCCATACACACTAATTTGATCGTGTCAAAGAGAGGTATGCCACAAAGACAGTGGTCATGCAGATATTGGAAAAAAGTGGTTCAGAGAATATGAACGTCAAGAGGGGCGCGTCCGTCCAGGCTGAGATTCCAGGCTATGTCTTCACCGGGATTCCTTCTTCTTGAATCCCGATCAGTTATTAAATGTATTGAATAGAGTGATCAATTCCAAATTCCCAGCTAGAAATTCATGGGAAAAGGCCCTGCATGGTGATCTCTGCCAGTTCACCACCCCTTGTTCCGGGTGCCCGGCCTTCAAACAGGTCATCACCCAGCAGCTGGCACACGCTCTCCATCTCGGCCCGGGATACCCGGTCGATGCGTTGTTCAAGAGATTCTGTAGTGTTGTTGTTGCAGGCAGAGATGTACATGGCAGTCAACACGGCAGCAAGAAAAAAGAATAGATTTCTCATTTCGTTGACTTTAAAATTCCCGGGATCATGATCATTCATAATATTCGTAGGCATCAATAATGTCCAGGTAGACGCCATCGAAACCTGCATCCAGTATCTTTCCCAGGTATGAATCCTGTGATCCGTAAATAACGGCCTGCCACTCTTCCTCCCAGTACCTGACCTTATAATTCCCTTCCCAATCGGGATTTTCGCCATCAATCCACGAAGGCAGATCCCTGCTCCACTCCTCCTGCCAGTAGAACCTGTAATCCTCTGCCTCACCGATTGACATGTAGGCGATCAACAAGCGTGTCCCCCCGTTGAGCTTGCTTTTCATCTGCCCGATCTCCTCCGCTGTAAAGGGCAGATCTTCATCAAAAAAGAGGTCCATGATCAGCAGATCATAGTTGCTGGAAGTGACTGCACCAATGAAATCTGGTTTGGCACTGAATCTCTCCGGGTTGATCAGGTAGAGGAAATTCTGAACCTCATGCAAACCCCGGATATCAGCATTGTTCTCCCTGAAAATCGGGTTAGGATAATCCGGCAAACGATCCAGTTCCCTGTTGTCAGCAGCAAAAGAGACATATCCTGCTGTATGGTTCCTTGTATAGGAATCATCCATGTTCGAATGTGTGGAACAGTAATCGGTAACCAGGATGGCATTCCCCTTGTCCATGGAGAGATCGAGGAATGAACCAAGGTAGCTGTTCTCGCCCGAGGGTGTGGCCCGGTCATCCCTGCTATACCCGTAGAACAGGTCCTCCTGTCCGTGCCCGTCAATGGCATCCAGGTAGCCTGTATGAGCAGGGCCCTCCGGCTCACGGTTTACCGACACCAGTTCGATGCCGTTCTGCGGGATCACCACAAATGAGGCATCCGAGGCCCTGCCGTATTCGCTAATCCCGATCACAAAGTCCCTCATCTCCTCCCGGAGA
>JAAEOI010000429.1 GCA_024244665.1 Bacteroidota bacterium
GCGCAGTAAGCAAAATGATCATACAGTGGAGATATGCATTTAACGGATCATGACCTGAAGCAAATACATCAGGAATATCTTGCATCGCTATCACCTGAGCAATTACTGCACCTGAGTGAGAAGATGCTGGACGATTTGCGTAACGCTCGTGATCGATTGAATCAGACTCCCCAAAATAGTTCCCGTCCATCGGGGAGTTATGCCCCATGGGAACAAGAATCCCTTTCCAACGAGAAGAACCAGTCCGATGAAGATAGTACAGGAAAAAAGGAAAAGCCAGAGAACGAGGGGAAAGAAACAAAAAGTGAGCCGCGAGCGGATGATTGTACAGAGCAGAGTCGAAGTGATGTCCAATCCAATAACCGACCAGGAAGTAAACGGAATCCAGGCAAACAGCCAGGAGCGAAGGGAGTTGGACGTCGGGTAGAACTCCCGATAACAGACGAGAAGATGCACAAGGCATCCGAATGCGCCGCCTGTGGAGAGAGCTTTGCAAAGGAAGTTCCATTCCAGCCCAACACAGGACTCTATGTGCTGGATATAGAAAGGGAAGCGAATGGCTTACAAATAACCCATGTCAAGC
>JAAEOI010000430.1 GCA_024244665.1 Bacteroidota bacterium
CTTCCTGGCAGGTCATCCGGACATCCCATAAAAACCGTTCGGATATCTCCCGGCTGCCGATAACACGTCCTGAATAGACCGGGAAATAATCCCACCCATCATACCCCCGTCGTTTTTTGAACTCCTCCCGAAATCCGGGTGTCCAGTTCTGCGCACCCATCTCCCAGCTGTCGGCATCAAGACCGGTAAACCCTTTCGTGCGGCTCTTTGGCCGCGGGCCTATCAGTTCCAGGAGCGGATCGAAGTAGGTCTCGAAATGAGTATTAAGAGCGGCTTTGTCAAACTTGTTACTCTCAAAACCCAGTCCCGCTTCAGGTGCTGGCCTGGTATTGCTACCGGTTGACCTACGCCCCATACGCAGGATCGTCCATTCGCCGGCCGGGACATCCCATTGCAGCCGCCCATCTGCTTGCAGACGGTTGGTGAGGTCGATGATCTCCCCGGGCTCGATCACTTTCGACTTATCCGGTTCAGGAAAACTGACCGGCGACGGCAGGTGTGTCCGAACGCCCTCCATGGAGGTATAGGGCCGGCGAAGATACAAAGCCTTCTCGTCGACATCTTCTATGACAGGCTCGCGATGCGGAAAGGCATAGACGGCAACATCCTCATAGAACTCAGCAAGGTCCTTCCGCATCCGGTCATTGTGCTTATTCTCGGAAACCGTAAAATGCAGAGGCGGTTTGGGCAGCACCTGGTTGAACTCTGCCGGTCCCTCAATATTTACACCTGCATGTACCAGGTGCTGCATAGACTGGTCGACTTTGATCCACGGTCCACCGCTACCGGTCCAGCCGGGACCGGTTATAGTCGTAAACTCTAAACCCAGCCGTTCACATTCCAGTACAGCATGTACGAAATTAGACCTCCATGTATCGCCCATAAACTCCACCTCTCCAAGTGGCACATGTCCTCCTATATGCATTTGGATCACACCACCAATACCTGCACGCTTCATAGACTCAAGATCGGCGGTAATGCCCTCTCTGGTAAAATGGCCATCCAAAACATCCCAGTAAACCCAGGGTTGAGCCGCATGCGGTGGATCAAAAAAATCTTTTTCAAGGCTCTGAGCGGATACAACACAAACTGCAAACAGTACCAGGGCAACAAGTGTCAGTCGCATTTTTTGCGTACCGGCTCTTCCATTATCCATTATAAATAAAAACATCTTATCAATAATATAAGCTCTAAATAATTACAATATACCGGGATTAACTTCCCTGAGTTTCCTCAACAGGTATGTCGATTCTTCTTCAATAATTTTATCATATAATCTCTTTGTATCCTCTTCATCACCAGCCTTTTTAAGCAACAGGTCAAGCTTTCTGTTAAACTCATTTATCAGGTCGGTATATTCAGGATCATCAGCCAGATTATTCATCTGATACGGGTCCTTTTTATTATCATAAAGCAGCCAGGCAGATTGGTCTTCGTACCTGGCATAAGTATACTGTTTGGTCCGCAATCCCCGCCAGGTATCCAGGCTATTCACAAGGGCAGCTGTATTTAAGTGTGTCATCCCCATGATCAGGATTTCATCACAGGTATCGGGTTTCCTGCTGGTAATTACTTTACTTAAATCCTTTCCATCAATTTGCGGATAAGCTACACCTGCCATTCCCAGAACTGTCGGCATCATGTCTATGGGTGCCAACAGTGCATCAGAAATGGTTTTTTGCGAAATTTTCTCTGGGTATCGAATCAAAAACGGAATGGAAATGGATTCTTCGAAAGGTGTACATTTCCCTTTGAAACGGTGAGAGCCAAGATGATCCCCATGGTCAGAGGTAAATACAATAATCGTATTATCAAGAATTTCTTCTTCTTCCAGAGTATTAAGCAATGCACCAAGGTAATCATCTATTGCCAGTGTTGACGCAAGATAGCCATGCAACAAGTTATTCCGCACATGTTCCTCATCAGCCAGATTCATTCTTTCGGGCGTTCTTTTATTTTCAATGTTATTGTGAAGGTTGAACCTCATATTTGTTACCAGTTCATTCTCTATCTCTTTCTCCTTCAGGTTGGGT
This sequence comes from Bacteroidota bacterium, assembly GCA_024244665.1. Next base: position 2,034 of record JAAEOI010000430.1, read on the forward strand.
CTTAAAACCAATTTTTCCGGATCAACCCTCTTCATATATTTTTCAGGAGCTATGTATGGGTCGTGCGGAGGTCCCCACGATAGCATCAGAAAGAAAGGCCTGTTTTTATCCCTGTTCCTAATGTAATTTTGCGCAGACTCTGTTTGGGCTTCAGCATCATAACCTTCCCATTGTTTTAGTTCATCAGAATCATTTTCGAAATATTTAGATTCAAAATAGCTATGGGTACATTCCAATGCCTGCCAGAACTCAAAACCCATTCTTCGCTCAGGAGGGATATAAGTTGTTCTTCCAATTCCATCAAGGTGCCATTTGCCTATATAGCCGGTTTGATAATCTGCTGCTTTACATGCTTCTGCTATTGAGGGAAGAGCATCCCTTCGTGGATGGTCATTGCATACTATGCCAGTATGCATTGGATATGAACCGGTCATAAGCATTCCCCGAAAAGGAGTACAGACAGGATAGGTACTGATGGCATTGGTCATTTGAAGGCCTTCCTGTGCCAACCTGTCCATATTTGGCGTTTCAATATTCTTCCCACCATAACATCCAAGTTCATGGGCCCGAAGCTGGTCAGCAAAAACAAATAATATATTGGGCTGCTCCAGCTTTTTTGTGCAGCATACCAAAAGGAGAGCTGTTAATACTATTAGAAAATATTTCATATTTCAGATTCAAACTCATACCTCCCCGATTCGACTCTGAACACGGCCCTGCCCTTTTCCATGCGGAGGTAAGTAACACCCTCCGCCTCGTCGGCGGACAAGCCTCCCTCTGTTATATTCTTTCCGGCCACATATACCGTCGCTGTGGTATTTGCAGGCACGGTAAGGCTCATCGTCAAAACATTGTCCTTTTTGCTCCAGTTACTGACAATCCTGCCATAGGGAGAATCATAGCTGCAATTTACCCAGTCCAGCGTATTTGTGTAGGGTTCCAAAATAAAGCTCTTAAAGCCGGGCTCATCCGCCCGTATTCCGCCAAGACTGCGATAGAACCAGGCACCGATCGGACCGGCAAGGGAGGGCATCTGAACCAGACCGCCCTGCCAGTTTTCCTTAAAGACAGTGTTCTTCTTGTTGAAAATCATATCATACCAACTCGGGTAGCTTTCCTGGGTGGCGATCTTCCATGCGAGATCGCCCAGCCACTCTTCACACAAGAGCGTCAGCAGGAAAGGAGTACCCACAAAACCTGTACTAAGGTGATTATTGTCGGCGGAAATCTGTTTTCTGAAATTTTCAACGACCCGGCTCCTGCTGCTTTCTGGCGGGATATCCAGTTTTAATGCCAGGATATATGAAGTCTGTGAGCCTTTATCAAAACTTGCGTTTTCCTCGTTATAGAAAGTCTTATTGATTGTTTTGCGGATCTCTTCTCTGCGATTTGTAAAGTAGTCGGCATCCCTCTTCTTATCCAATATCACCGCCGTCTTCTGCAAAATATCAGCGTACATCATGTAGGCGCAGGTTGAAGTGTAGGCAACTGTTGTACCGTGCGGCCTTCCGTGACCACCACTGGCAAGATCCATCCAGTCACCAAGACCCCATTCAATAAGGTCATTTTTGGCAATGGTGTTCAGATAGCCAAGATAGCGTTTCATGGCATCGTAACTTTTCGAGAGAATCTCTTTGTCTCCGTAGAAATTGTATAGCTGCCACGGATTAAAAATCATCATCCCGCCCCACCACGGGCCATTTATGGTAGGTCCGTCGAAACAGCTTGGCACAACCGTGGGGACAAAGCCATTGTCCAGGATAGCATCAATATAGTCATCCTGCCATTTATTGTAGATCGCATAAAGATTGAAATTATAGGCAGATGTTTCGAAGTTCGTCTGAACATCCTGGGTCCAACACACTTTTTCCCTGACCGGGTCCATGGGCATCTGAACATTGTAGTTCTGAATGGTTCGCAGATTTACCTCCTGAAGGTAGTTTATCCGTTCGTCTGAGCAGGAAAAAGAACCAACTGTCTGCAGGTCCGATACCACCTGGCAGCCCACCAGATCTGTTGCCTCGGGTGTATAATCAAGTCCGTAGACATCTATATACCGATAGCCGTTAAAAGCAAAACGTGGCTCATAAAATTCATCACCCTCGCCTTTGCAGATGTATTCGCAGCTTTGATAACGCCCCAGTGTATGAGAGTTTGCCCCGGGGTATTTGATGACGATTTTCTGGCCGGATTTGCCCCGCAGTTTAAGGCGGGCCCACCCGGTGCTCTCCACACCAATGTCAAATCGGAATCCATTCTCATGCGCTTTTACACTGTCAGCCGGGATTGTCTTAAGTACACGTACCGGCGGCAGAGCTCTGTGAGCCATACTACCGGCAGGTCCCCGGGCCACTATGGCTGTCTTCCAGCTCTTGTCGTTATAACCTGCAGCACTCCAGTTGCCCAGCTCTTTACGACTATCGTAAGTTTCACCGCTGCGGATCGAGTTGAACCGTATGGGTCCTTCTGTAGTGAATTTCCAGGAGGAGTCAGAAAGTACCAGTTGAGTTGATCCATTTTCGAATTCAAGCAGCAATTCACACCTCAGTCGAGGAGTATTGATGAAGTCGTACGTATACTCACGAAGCAGTGAGGGAATAACCGGATTGTAATATCCGTTGGCGAGAATAACTCCAAGGGTATTCTCTCCACTTTCTATCAGGTCTGTCACATCATGGAGATGATAAGGTACAGTTTTGCCAAAATCATGGGGTGAGACATTTAACAGGTGATCATTGATTTTGCTTCCATTCAAATAGGGTTCATATAAACCCAGTCCCGATATAAAAAGCGTTGCTTTACGAAGTTTCGCACCTTCCGGCTTGAACTCCTTTCGCATCCATACTGCCGGCGCCTCTTCTGTCCGGGCAGTCATCTTGCGTATCTCTTTGCTGCGGGCCCACATCACCTCCTCTGTCTCCATATTATGAGCCGGGATCTTCTTCAGCTCAACCTGGTAGTCATAAAGAGAGAGGTCCGATTTAATCCATCTCCCCTGCCACTGATCATCAGACAAAATCCCCATACTCCAGGAGGTCGGCTCAGTCCATGTTGACACCCGACCGTCGGAGTCCCAAACTCTTACTTTCCAGAAATAGTGCTGGCGTGACATCAACGCTCTCCCGCCATAAACCACATTTAGCGATTGATCTGAATTCACTTCACCCGTATCCCAGAGATCACCAAGGTTTTTGTCAAGTTTCTCGCGCGAACTGGCAACAAGCACACGATATGCGGTCTGTTTCTGATTTCGCTGGTCTGATTTGAGCTGCCAGCTCAAACGCGGATTTAAAACATCTATACCAGACGGGGTTTCAACATATTCACATGTCAGTTTTGTAAGGGTCACCGACGATTCCTTGCAACCTACAAAGAGTATTGTCGTCAACAAAACCAGTACCATCAAAGAGTGAGTTCTCAATTCCCTGTTTATCATATATCCAGTCATAAATAGATGTTTTATTAATACATAGCTCTTACTGCAGAGGTGCCAGTTTAGCACAGCGCAGAGTGACCGGACCGATCAGTCCGGATGGCTGCAATTTATCATCTTTGTCCCAATGCTTCCAGCTTGTAAAAGTTACCCTGGAAGATTCGGGACGTTGTTGAACATTATTCAACCAATCGGGCCACTTATTTAAGTATTTTCCTTCGATCCGTTCAAAATCCTCCGGGTATCGCTCATCGCCAATAAGCCGGTTCACCCACAGGTTGGTAACATCAATCTCAAGTGTATTGGTTCCGGGACTCAGCGTTTTGCTGATCTCCAAACGATAAGGTTTATTCCAGAGCACACCCAGATCCTTTCCATTCAACCGGACTTCGGCTATTACAGCTATTTCTCCCAGATCGATCCACACCTCCTGATTTTCATTCAAATAATCTTGCGGTACATCAAAATCCAGGGTGTAAGTTGCTGTTCCTGAGAAATATCGTATTCCGGGATCTGTATGTTGATCCCATGAAATAAGTTGATCAAATTCAGCTTTAGCCGGTGCTCCTCTTTCCGGCTGGAATTTCACACTCCATGGCCCTTCAAGATTTAAAGGTTCAGGAATTCTTTCAACTTCAATATTTTTCGTTTTGCCCGAAGCACGGTGCAGAATGTGGGTCCCGGCACTGAAGGTCCTTAATAGCAATTTATCTTCGGTTTTAAAGCCGGGCATCCACAGGCTCTCTTTTTTACTGAGCAAGGAATTTTCTACTTCAACATAAGGATCCCTGCCTGGTTTACCCGAATGACGAAAAACAACGAAAACCGACTCGTCGGGGTTCAGCTTAAGCCGAATCCGGGTATGTTCACCTTCCACTGTCCAGCCTGAAACAGTTTCAATGGAAGCATCAACTGCATTCCAGAATTCAGGTTTTTTCCCCACTGTGCGGAACCCGGCAATGGTATTCACCCTGCGGCCCGACTGA
>JAAEOI010000431.1 GCA_024244665.1 Bacteroidota bacterium
CTCTCCAGGCTGCTTGACTGGATCTTGACACGATTGTCGATATTATCAATTCGTTGTGAAACATTTCTGATCATTCCCGGCTCCCGGACATTTCGTAACTGGGTATAGGTCTCAGAACCACCTGTACCGGCATCCCTGATAGTAGAGGCGACCGGATCAAGGCTCAGAATAGAGCGGTAAAAATCATCATCCCGGATACGCAATTCTGAAAGCTGAAACTCCACCTGCTGAAGGTAGCTGTTCATTCCCATGTACCCTGAACGCAGCTCAGCATTCTCCTGTTCATAAATGATTTGACGGGGAGTTGGATAGAAACGTTCGAAGCCAAACCTTAAAAACACAGCAAGGGCGACTACGCCAAGTCCAAAAATCAACGAATACTGGACCCATTGCCTTCTTGACAGCTTAACACGCTCTATACGAAGCGTTTCAGGATTAATAAAGTATTTCGTTCCAAACATTTTCACTATTTTGAGCGCATAAAAATAAAAAACCACGCTTAATATCCCAAATATTAGTCAAAAAAATTATTTTTGCACCTATAATGGAACTTTTACGCAACTTTTGCTTCGGGGTTACATTTTATTACAATTAATTGATTTTGATGAATGACTTCCCAGGATATACGAACGGCCTTTTTAGAATTTTATAAGGAGAAAAATCACAAGATTGTCCCATCTGCTCCGATGGTCTTAACCAGCGATCCCACCCTGATGTTCACCAATGCCGGGATGAATCAGTTCAAGGACTACTTCCTTGGAAACCTGAAACCCGATTCGCGACGGGTCACTGACACCCAAAAGTGTCTGAGAGTCACAGGGAAACACAACGATCTGGAAGAGGTGGGGCATGACACTTACCACCACACCATGTTCGAAATGCTTGGCAACTGGTCGTTCGGTGACTACTTTAAGAAGGAGGCCATCGAGTGGGCATGGGAATTTCTTACCGGCCTCATGAAACTGGACCCGGAGCGCATCTACGCCACAGTATTTGAAGGTGACCTGAAAGATGGTGTGGAGCGTGACCAGGATGCATCAGACCTATGGGCGAAATTCCTGCCTCCGCAGCGCATCCTGGACGGATCAAAAAAAGATAATTTCTGGGAGATGGGCGAAACCGGCCCCTGCGGTCCCTGTTCGGAGATCCACATCGATCTGCGTGATAATGACGACCGGAAGAAGGTGGGCGGTGCAAAACTGGTGAACAAGGACCATCCCCTGGTGATAGAGATCTGGAACCTGGTCTTCATCCAGTACAACCGGAAAGCCAACGGAACACTGAAGAACCTGCCCAATAAGCATGTGGATACAGGAATGGGCTTTGAGAGGCTCTGCATGGCCATGCAGGGTAAGAAGTCCAACTACGACACCGACGTATTTCAGCCCATCATTAAAGAAATTGCCAGTCTTAGCGGCCATGCATACGGCGACGATCACCTCTCTGATGTGGCCATGCGGGTGGTTGCCGACCACCTGAGAGCCATTTCGTTTTCCATTGCCGACGGACAGCTCCCCTCCAACAACAAGGCGGGCTATGTGATCCGGAGGATCCTCAGGCGCGCGGTCCGCTACTGCTTTACTTACCTTGACCAGAAAGAGCCCTTTATTCACCAACTGGTTCCGGCCCTGGTTTCAATCATGGGAGAGAGCTTCCCGGAGCTGCCGGCCCAGGAGGAGCTGATTCAGAAAGTGATCAGGGAGGAGGAGCAGTCCTTTCTCTCCACACTCGATACGGGGATGAGGATGCTGGATCAGCTGGTAACAAAAGCCAAAGCAGACAACAGTAATGAGATACGCGGCCGGGAGGCATTCACACTCTACGACACATTTGGATTCCCCCTCGACCTCACCGAACTGATCCTTTCGGAGCAGGAGATGAAAGTAAACCGCGAAGAGTTCCGCGAGGAGATGGATGCCCAGAAGAACCGCTCAAAAAAGGCTGCAGAGACCGAATCGGGCGACTGGATTGAGATTCTTACCGATGACAGGGAGGAGTTTGTGGGCTACGACTGGCTCTCCACCGAGGTGAAGATCACACGTTACCGGAAGGTAATTGCCAAAAAGAAGCAGCTGTATCACCTGGTCTTCAACATCACACCCTTCTATGCTGAAAGCGGCGGACAGATCGGCGATCGTGGTTACATCGAAACCGGCGGGGAGAAAACAGAGATCATCGATACAAAAAAGGAGAATGAACTGAACATCCATATCGCCAAAAAGCTTCCATCCGATCCCTCTGCCACATTCATGGCCGTGGTAGATGAAGAACGCCGCATAAGGACAGCCAACAGTCACACAGCCACCCACCTGATGCATCATGCCCTGAGGGAGGTTCTGGGAGCCCACGTGGAACAGAAAGGCTCCATGGTGGAACCTGAATACCTGCGCTTCGATTTCAGCCACTTCCAGAAGATGAGCAACGAAGAACTCCGTGCTGTGGAGCATAGGGTCAATGCCCTGATCCGCAAAAACAACGAGATCGAAGAACACAGATCACTGCCCATGTCCAAGGCCCGTGAGATGGGTGCAGTTGCCCTTTTCGGAGAGAAGTACGGGGATGCGGTCAGAGTAATCCGTTTTGGAGACTCGGTAGAGCTCTGCGGGGGAACCCACGTGAAGGCTACCGGTCAGATCGGGATCTTCAGGATCTTCAAGGAGTCATCCATTGCCGCTGGAATCAGGCGGATCGAAGCCTTTACCGGCGAAGTGGCAGAGCGCTATATTGACGATCACGTGGACATGGTGAAGCAGATTTCCGGAAGTTTTGAAAAACAGAAAGACCTGGTTAAAGCAGTCAAGGGAGCACTGGAAGAGAACAGCAAGTTGTCGAAACAGGTGGACAGGTTCCAGCAAAACATGCTTGGATTAACCGCTAAAAACCTGGAGAATAAGATGGAGAGGATCGGGGACTACATCTTCGCTGTTTCAAAAATCGACATTGACAATCCGGCCCACCTGAGAGACCTCGCTTTCAGGGTAAGATCAAGGTTTCCGAATGTTTGCCTCATCCTGGGAGCCGAAGTCGAAGGCAAAGCCCACCTGGCCATACTGCTCTCTGACAACCTGGTTAAGAGTAGTGACCTGAACGCATCGGCCATGATCCGGAATGTGGCCAGCGAGATCCAGGGAGGTGGCGGTGGGCAGCCCTTCTTCGCCACAGCCGGAGGTAAAAACCCCGCAGGCCTCGATAAGGCTCTGGAAAAAGCCAGGAAGTTAATTGTAGATGCGATCGCTTAGATTAGAATACGTTTTACTTTTCGCCGGCATTTCCACCCTGGCCTATTGCCAGGAAAGCGAAACTCTGAGTCCCTTTCATTCCTTCGACATGCACGAGGATCTGAAGGAGAGCTCGGGCCTGATCTACCGGGATGGCGATCTGTGGACTCACAACGACAGCAGAGACAATACCCTTTTCAGAATTGATCCGGCCAACGGGGAGATTACAGACAGAATTCTACTGGCAGGTGTCGTAAACACCGACTGGGAGGACATTGCACAGGACAGTGATTACATATATATAGGAGATATAGGCAACAACAGCGGCAGCAGGAAGGATCTTCACATCCTGCGCATTGCCAGGTCATCCCTTAATAAGGCCAGGCCTGAAATAGAGACCATCTCCTTCAGTTTTGAAGACCAGGATAATTTTATACCCCGGTCCCTGGCGACTGACTTCGATTGTGAGGCTATGATTGTTCACCGGGGACAAATATTCCTTTTCACGAAAGAGTGGATCAACGCCGGCTCTTCGGTGTACAAATTACCAGCCATTCCCGGACATCATGTGGCCAGGAAAGTCTCCCACAAGCAGATAGAGGGGCTCATAACGGGTGCGGATATATCTGCGGATGGGAATACTATCATCCTGTGCGGGTACACCTCCGTGATGTATCCCTTTATTTATATAATTAAAGATCCATTGGAAAAAGGATTTGAGGCCGATGACCTCTTTGGGGGAACCCGCCGGAGAATCAACCTCTCACTTCCCTCCCATCAGGTGGAAGGCATTGCCATCAAAAGCCCTGATGAGATCTTCATCTCCAATGAATATCTCAGGCTGGGTTCATGGATCGAGATTCCCCAGCAAATTCACATATTGCTGAGCACTGAATTTTAGCTACAGTTTAATCACTTTTTGGGAAGTGACCCGATCTTTTGAAATGATGCTAATGAAGTAAACACCTTTCTCAAAAGATGAAAGA
>JAAEOI010000432.1 GCA_024244665.1 Bacteroidota bacterium
ATTCGAGAAAACAGCAAGGAGAAGGAGGTAGCCGATAATCAATACCTGGTCATCTCCCCTTCAAGTCATTGTGGCTTTTTCAGGGACAGCGAACAGACGATTATTGGTGAACGTAACATGGGAGATGCAAGACTGGATTATAATGGATTAATCAATCGCTGGTTTGATTTCTGGTTGAAGGGCGAGGATAGTAATATACTTGAAGAGATGCCTCATGTGCAGTATTATACCATGGGATCCAATACCTGGCAATCCTCAGAAGTATGGCCACCTGAAAATGCTGAGATGACAACCTGGTATCTTCACAGTGGCGGAAATGCAAATACGATGTACGGGGACGGGACTCTGCGCAGGAAAATTCCGGGAAAGAGAGCACTCCCGGATGCATATATTTATGATCCATTTAACCCGGTCACCTCTTATGGAGGTAATTTTTGCTGTTATGGCAATGCCATTAAGGTGGGCTCCTTTGACCAGCGTGAAATGGAGACCCGGAATGATATCCTTGTCTATTCAACTGAAGTCCTGGAGGAGGGCATTGAGCTCAGCGGATTTATTGAAGCTACTTTATTTGTATCATCCGATGCCAGGGATACCGATTTTACTGTGAAGCTTATAGATGTTTATCCGGATGGCCGTGCATTTAACCTTGATGAGACGATCCAGAGGGCCAGGTACCGGGAAGGTTATGATAAAGAGG
>JAAEOI010000433.1 GCA_024244665.1 Bacteroidota bacterium
AGAATGCAATTGAATCCCGCTCGCGCATTCCCCGAAGTTCTACTTCGGGGTAAGCGAGCACCTTTAAAATTATATTTGGATCGAAGACTCCTCGGAGCAGAGCTCCGAGGTTCTTCAATATGCTGGGGCCTTTAATCCGCTCTACCTTGTCAGGAAAGGTGAGATGCTGGAGCTAAAAGCCGATAAAGCTTCACAGGATCATAGTATGGAAGACCAGCGAACCATCCTGGACCAGACCATCGAATCATGGAGGCGTGATCTGGAACAGCTGGATTATATTCTGGTGATAGGACGGCGATTCTAGAAGAGAGCGTCCAGCTTGTTTACGATTGTGCTTTTAGGAACAGCGCCTACCTGCTTATCAGCAACTTCGCCATTCTTAAAGAAGAGGATGGTGGGTATATTCCTGATCCCATATTTGGCTGTAATTCCAGGGTTGCTGTCAACATCAACCTTCGCAACTACAGCTTTACCGTCATATTCTACACCAACCTCTTCAACGATGGGGCCTACCATGCGGCACGGGCCACACCACTCTGCCCAGAAATCAACGATTACCGGTTTGTCTGCTTTCAACACGAGTTCTTCGAAATTGCTATCTGTTGCTTCTAATGCCATTATTATAGAATTTAATTTGGACTAAAATTAAAAAAAAAACCATTACGCTAAACGGAAATCAAAATCTCTTCCCTCCTTGAGGTATTTTATGAATTCGTCGGTAAGAAGTACCTGCTTTTTCCTTGAGAACAGGTTCAATTTCATCTGGCTTTCCGGATCGTGAACCCGGAATTTGAGCATTTTACCTTGTTCCGAAACTGTAAACTGTTCCAGTTCATCCATTAGTTTAGGATTGATCCTGTTGATATCCATGATCAGGTCGACTGACTTCACCAGTTTTTCCCTGACATCGGCCAGCATATATATCATCTTGATCCTTAAAGAGTAAATCTTTTTCTGGGGCTCTTCCCGTGGGCTCCATTCATTCACAGTGGCCCGAATCATCAGGGCCACATCGGGACTGAAATACTGTTTGAAATTGACATAGTCGTCATTCTTCAGCCTGATGTTGAAGGTGTCGGTGTAATCTTCCATCTGGGCCAACAGGTAGGGTTTGTTCTTCCACTGGTCAACCCCGTCCCGTACACTTTTTACCATTCCGCAGAAGACCATGTCCCGCCCCCGGTAGGGTGCCAGGTCATGCAGCTGGTGCAGAGTGTTGGGACAGAATGAATCGATCTCCAACTTGAAGCGGTCCAGCGGATGTGAGGTGAGGTAGATCCCGATAAGTTCCTTTTCACGTTTGCACTTTGTGGAATCATCCCACTCGCCCAGATTGGCGGGTTCAGGTTTTGAGATAGTAATACCACCCGTCTCTCCGAACAGATTCTGCTGGGGAGTATCCCGTTCATACTGGATCTTGTTCCCGTATTTGATCAGTTGTTCAATGAAGCTGGATTCCTCCACTTCTACTGTATCGATATACTGGCTCCTGGCTATGTTTTTAAAGCAATCAAGCGCGCCTGAAATAACCAGCCCCTCCAGGTTTTTACGGTTCACCTGATGAAGGTCATTTCGTTCAACGAAATCGTAAATATCCCTGAAGGGCCCTTGTTTGGCCCGCTCTTCAATAATACTCTGGACCGCATTTGCACCAACCCCTTTAATGGCACCCAGTCCAAACCTGATATCACCATTCTCATTCACGGTAAACCTGACGTTGCTCTCATTTACATCGGGTCCCAGGACCTGGATGCCCATGCGCCTGCATTCATCCATGAAGACACCGATCTTCTTAATATCTGTAATGTTCCGGCTCAGAACGGCTGCCATAAATTCGGCCGGAAAATTGGCCTTCAGATAGCCTGTCTGGTAGGAGACATAGGCGTAACAGGTGGAGTGGGATTTGTTGAATGCATACTGGGCAAATGCTTCCCAGTCGGTCCAGATTTTATCAATCTTATTCTTGGGAATCCCGTTTTTCAAACAACCCTCTTCGAACTTCACCTTGAGTTCGTCCATCATCTTCTTGATCTTCTTCCCCATCGCTTTTCGAAGCGAGTCGGCTTCACCCCGGGTAAAACCGGCCAGTTTTCTGGAGAGTAACATCACCTGTTCCTGGTAGACCGTAATGCCATAGGTGTCTTTCAGGTACTCTTCCATCTCCGGCTGGTCGTATTCTATTTTCTCCTTCCCGTGTTTCCGGTTGATGAAGCTGGGAATGTACTCCATGGGTCCCGGGCGGTAGAGGGCGTTCATGGCAATAAGATCCTCAAACCGGTTGGGTTTCAGATCCTTCAGGTATTTTTTCATACCTGGGGATTCAAACTGGAACAGCCCGGTGGTATCTCCCCTGGAATAGAGCTCAAAGGTGGGAATGTCATCCATGGGAACATGATCGATATCCACCTCAATACCCTTGGAATCTTTGACGTTGACGATGGCATCCTTGATGATGGAGAGGGTTTTAAGTCCCAGGAAATCCATTTTTAACATCCCAACATCTTCCACGAAGTGACCGTCAAACTGGGTCACCAGCAGATTAGAATCCTTGAATTTGCATACCGGCAGGTGCTGTGTAAGGTCGTTCCGGCCGATGATCACCCCGCAGGCATGCAGTCCGGTTTGCCTCACCGATCCCTCTAGCCGTTCCGCAATCCGCAATGTATTGGAAACAAGCGGGTTGTTTGAGCTACGCTCTGCATTTAATTCAGGCACCTCCTCGTAGGCTTTTTTGAAGGTGGTACCGGGCCGTTCAGGTACCAATTTGGCAAGCCTGTCGGCTTCCGGAAGAGGCAGCTTCTGAATCCGGGCCACATCCCTGATGGCCATTTTGGCGGCCATGGTGCCGAAAGTAATGATATGGGCTACCCTTTTATGGCCATATTTAGTCACCACCCACTTCAGCACCTCTTCCCGGCCGTCCTCATCAAAATCGATATCAATATCAGGCATGGAGATCCGGTCCGGATTCAGGAACCTTTCAAACAGCAGGTCGTACCTGATTGGATCGATATCGGTAATTTTAAGGCAGTAAGCAACAGCAGATCCCGCTGCCGATCCCCGGCCGGGACCAACCGATACTCCCATTTCCCTGGCTGCTGAAATGAAGTCCTGTACAATCAGGAAATAGCCCGGGAAACCCATTCGCTGGATGGTTCCCAGTTCAAAATCGATACGCTCCCTGATATCATCCGTAATGGTTTCATACCTGAGTTTTGCCCCTTCATAGGTGAGGTGATTCAGGTATGCGTCTTCGTTGTCAAAACCCTCGGGAAGTGGATAGAAGGGCATGATCGGATCGGAGTTCAGTTCGAAGGTTTCTACCTTCTCAGCCACCTCCATGGTGTTCTTTAGGATTTCAGGATGATCGGAAAAAACTTCCCTCATTTCAGCCTGGGTCTTGAACCACTCCTGCCGCGTATATCTCATCCGCTTTGGATCATCCAGGTCCCTGCCGGTGTTGAGGCAGATCAGGTGATCGTGGGCTTCGGCATCATCCATATCCACAAAGTGCACATCATTGGATGCGACACATTTTACTCCGTGTTTCTGCCCCAGTTGGAACAGTGTACGGTTCACGAATACCTGGTCGTTAAATACCATTTTATTCATGTCGGGGTCGTTGGACTGGTGGCGTTGCATTTCCAGGTAGAAATCTTCCCCGAAGATCCGTTTGTATTCAAAGATTACCTTTTCGGCATCATCCACACTCCTGTGCATGATGGCCTGTGGAATTTCGCCTCCAAGGCAGGCAGAGAGGCAGATCACCCCATCGCTGTATTTTTCCAGGATTTCCCTGTCAATTCGTGGCTTGTAATAGAATCCTTCGGTCCAGCTGAGTGAGACCATGGTGGTCAGGTTCTTATATCCCTCCTTATTTTTGGCCAGCAAGACAACGTGATCAAATGCATCCAGGTTCTTGTCCTCCCGGGATAACCTGGAGCGGCGTGCAATATAGGCTTCACACCCAAGGATGGGTTTGATTCCCCGTTTTGTAGCTTCATTGTGAAATTCCTTGACCCCGAACATATTTCCATGATCGGTAATGGCCACCGCCCTCATCCCGTCATCAATCGCTTTCTTAAGCAGGTTGGGGATGCTTGCGGCTCCGTCAAGAATTGAGTATTGTGTATGAACATGAAGGTGGCAGAACTCCACATCCTCTTCGGTTAGCGCCTCAGCTCCTGCAGTTGCATCGATAGGTTCAGGCACAGATTCTGACGCTGTTCCTTTTTCCGGCTCCTCCTGCGGTATTGAGGCCGGCTCCTCCCGGTTGGATACATGTGATAGCCCGAATTGCTTCACCCTCCCCGGATTTTTTGCGATGAAGGCGCTGTACTGTTCAGGGGCCAGATTCATTGATTCGGGGGTGATCACCTTCAGTCTGAGCAGCTCCAGGAAACAGCGGGTAGTGGCTTCCACGTCAGCAGCAGCATTGTGTGCTTCCGAAAACTGCTCTTTAAAGAGGAACTCATAAAGCTCCATCAATTTCGGTGGCTTGAATTTTCCTCCCCTTCCACCCAGAAGTTTAAGATGGTCGGTTGTGGAACGCATGGTGCACACTTGTTTTAATTCCAGGAAACTGGTTTCAATTCCACTCCTGATAAATTCCGCCCCCAGGGCGTTCATATCAAACCGGATATTATGACCCACCAGAACTCTGGTTTGCTCAAGGGATTTGTTGAATATGGAGAGCGCTTCCTCCAGGGGGATCCCCTCTGTTTTAGCTTTTGTAGTTGAGATGCCGTGCACCTTTTCAGCCGAATAGGGAATCTCAAAACCATCGGGACGGATCAATACGTTGTGATTCCCTTTTAGCTCCCCGGTTTCGTCGTGTAACTGCCAGGCAATCTGCACTACCCTTGGCCAGTTATCTACTTCACTTACAGGCGCATTATCCCGTTTTGGGAGGCCTGTTGTCTCGGTATCAAATATCAAAAACATGAAGGGTAAAGTTAGGAGAAATAGGCCCACGAATTACTCATGTTAATAAATTTGTGGCAGGATATTTGCATTCTTATGGGCGATGAGAAAATTGAATATATACCTTATGGGATTGGTGGCAGTACTCCTGTTTATTACCTTCGCGTCAGAAGCTCAGTCTCTACCTGTGAAAAAGGGAGAACAAGCACAGCAGGAGAGCATTACCGTAAAACTGTTTCCCAATCCTTCAAGTGGCGAGTTCCGGATTGAAGTGAACCTGGAAGAGAAAGGGGTGGTTATGGCCAAACTTTTCGATATGACCGGCAAGCTGGTGGAAGATTTATCCGCTGAGCTGAAGTTTGAAAACGGGAAGGTGACAGGTGATATCCATCTGAAGGATGTTACCCCTGGAATCCACTTCCTGAGGATTGAAACTGGAGACAGGTCCGGTACAAAAAAAATCATTATCAGGTAGGCCGTTTTAAATTCCTGTAATTCTTTGCAAATAATCCGATTAATGCTACCTTTGCGACGCTTAAAAATGTAGGTATTTAATCATTTAAATTTAAAAGAGTATGCCAGCAAAAATCAGATTACAAAGACAGGGTCGTAAATTTAAAGCGATCTACTCTATTGTAGTTGCTGATAGCAGGGCGCCACGTGATGGTAAATTTATTGAGTCATTGGGACAGTATAATCCCAATACCAATCCTGCCACCATTGTTCTGGATTTCAACAAAGCCTTAGAATGGCTGCAGAAAGGCGCTCAACCTACTGATACATGTAGAGCTATCTTATCTTACAAAGGAGTAATGTACAAGAAACACCTTATGGAAGGTGTTAAAAAAGGTGCTTTTGACGAAGCCGAAGCTGAGAAACGTTTCCAGGCATGGATGACTGAGAAAGAACAGAAGATCCAGGCTGGTAAAGACAAAATCAAGTCTGTTAAAGACTCTGATGAGAAGAGCCGTTTCGATGCGGAAACTAAAATCAAGGAGGAGAGAGCACAGGAGATTGCCAAGCGGAGGTCAGAGCTTATAGCTGCTGAAGAGGCTGCTAAGGCACCGGCTGAGGAGGCACCTGCAGAGGCAGCCGAAGAGCCAGCAAAGGAGGAAGCCCCTGCTAAAGAGGAAGCCCCTGCTAAAGAGGAAGCCCCTGCTAAAGAGGAAGCCCCTGCAAAGGAGGAAGCCCCTGCAAAGGAGGAAGCCCCTGCTAAAGAGGAAGCCCCTGCTAAAGAGGAAGCCCCTGCTAAAGAGGAAGCCCCTGCTAAAGAGG
>JAAEOI010000434.1 GCA_024244665.1 Bacteroidota bacterium
AACAACTTTCGGAGTAGTTGAAAAACTTCTCAGGCGATTCCATTCAGGCAATGTCCTGAAATACAAGGGATATATCGGCTCAGTGCAATATGCAGCGGAAGACCGGTTATTTTATGGAAAGGTAGAAGGAATTAATGATCTGATCCGCTTTGAGGGATCTACAGTAGACGAACTTGAAGACGGATTCCAGTATACGGTTGATAAACACCTGGAAGATTGCAAAAAGAAAAATATTCCACCCAAGAGATCCTACAAAGGAAATCTTAACATCCGTTTATCACCTGATCTTCACAAGAAGGCAGCATACAATGCAACCCTGAAGGGCATCTCTCTGAATCAATACATCAACGATTGATAAGGCCCATCTTTCTTGTGTGGGAGCATTTTCAGTTCATCAATAATAAATTCCCCATTTTTTTAATAATCGTAATGGAATCTACATTTTGTAATTCGTATATCATCATCATTAACCTGGTAAATAAGTCGATGCTCACTGTCAATTCTTTGACCAAAATCCTTTGTGCTTCTATTTGAGAGGTTCAGGTTTACCAATACCTGTAAATGGATTTCTAGAGATATCCTTGATTATGGCATTTATCCTTTTGAGAATCTTCTTGTCGGTTTTTTGCCAATACAAATAACCATCCCATGATTCATCAGCAAATACTAATTTCATGAATCAATCAAGTCTTTTTGGAATGAAGAACCGTTCTGAAGTTTCTCAATTGCGGAGTCGAGTCTTTTCTCATTTGCTTTTGAAGATAGCTCATGCTGAGTCGCTCGCAATGAGTTGTACTCATCTAAAGAGATGATTACCACCCCGCTATCTTTACCCCGCTATCTTTACCCCGATTTATTATCAGAGTTTCAAAATTTTTTGTGACATTATCGAGATACCTTTTTATGTCTTTCCTGAGATGGGAAAGCGCTATACTCTCTTTTCGCAATTTCATGAAGTCACCATTTGGTGACTTTTGCATGATTTGGTGACTAAATCGTGTTTTGTAAACATGTGATAATTAGAGTTTTGCAGGATTCAAAAAACTCACCATTTTAGGAAAAAGTCACATGTTGGTGACTTTTTGTTTTGGGGAAACAGGGCACCCATGAATTCTGTCTCATGAAGGTAGTATCCCCATTTTTTATTGCTTATCACTTCAGAAAACTCTGAGGACCAAGCCCAGCCTAACACACAGAGAACTCCTGGAGAAATTACTGGGGAGTATTTCTTAAAAATAAACCCGGTCCCTTATCAATGCGCCTCTAATGCCTTCCGCCCTCAAAGGGAGTATCAAGAAATTTCTTTAAAATTTCAATTCCGGTTTCTGCATCAAGGAATCTTCCCGGCAGGGTCAGAATATTGGCGTTCATAGATGATTGATGAACATATGTCCAGGTTCCTCCAACTGAAGTCCCACTTCTTATCCCTGGGATAGGGACTTTCCTGGATTCTGTTTGTATTATTCATTATCTTTACCACACAG
Source organism: Bacteroidota bacterium (assembly GCA_024244665.1). The sequence goes on from JAAEOI010000434.1 coordinate 1,485, forward strand.
ATATATCGTTTTTCATCTTGTTAAAACTTGAGGTATTGATAAGAGATGAGAAGGCAAGAAGTGCATATGGTGTTTAAAAAACATTCTTATGAACCCAAGTACAGCAGAAATAAAAAACTATTTGCATAAGCTCATTGTCGAGACCGACGATGAAAATATTCTCAGCAAGGTTCAGGCCTATTTCAACACCTTAAAAGGGAAAAACATCGATTGGTGGGATACAATATCCGACCAGGAAAAAGAAGCCATCAGCCTGGGCTTACGACAGCTGGAAAATGGCGAGGGTATACCTCATGAGGAAGTCAGGAAAAAAGCTGCCAAAATTCTGGGTAGAAAATGAAGCAATATCTGATCTCCTGGTCCCCACAGGCCGAATAGTCATACCTGAATACCCTTTCACAGATCATGGAAAAGTGGACCATCAAAGAAGCAGAAGATTTTGAGGCAAAAGTGGAAAGCCTCCTGGAGAAACTGAAAACCCAAAAACACCTTTGCCGCTCTCTGCTTTACAATCAACCCTAAGGCGTTGCGTGATTGCTCCCCAGACTTCCCTGGTCTATCAAATCAAATACGATGTCATTGAACTTGTGGCCTTCTTTGATAACAGAAGCGACCACCAGTATTGAAAAAGTCACGGAAGATTTCAAAAGCCTATCTTTTGCTCAGAATTGTTTTTTCATACTGCTGGATTTCCGGGATATAATCATCCCCTGCAGGTACGTCATTTTTGAGGCAGAAATAGTCCCAGACAGCACCGAAGGGTTTTGATTTGGCTTCTTCCAGCAGGGCCAGTTTCTCGAAGTTCTTCTCTTTCTCCTCATAGGCACGGATCTGATCGGTGGGATTGAGCAAAGCCGTAAGGACTGCCTTCTGGGCAGCGCGAGTCCCCACCACGTATGCTCCGATACGGTTAAGGCTCCCGTCGAAGAAATCGAGTCCAATATTGACCTTGTCCAACTTATCGGCCCAGACAATCTCTTCAAACAATGCACGTACCTCATCACTCAGGGTAACCACATGGTCGCTGTCCCAGCGGATGGGGCGGGTTACGTGGAAAAGCAGTTCGGGGATGAACTGAAATACGGCCGACACCTTATCCGAAACCTGCTCAGTGGGGTGGAAATGTCCGATGTCCAGGCAGAGCATCATCTTTTTATCAACTGCGTAGCCCAGGTAAAATTCGTGAGAGCCAACCGTATAGGCCTCCACACCAATTCCGAAGAGCTTGGCTTCAATGGCATCGGCCATCAGGGCAGGATCCTTCTTATCTGCCAGTATCTGGTCCAGGGATTCTTTCAGCAGGGCCCGGTGCTTGTAACGGTTTACGGTCACATCCTTTGATCCGTCAGGAATCCAGATATTATGCACGCAACGGCTTCCCAGTTCCTTTCCAAAATATTCTGAAATATCCCGGCAGCGTTTCACATGTTCGATCCAGAAATCGCGGATGTTCTTATCCAGGTCGGAAAGGGTATAACCCGATTCGGACTTGGGATGGGAATAGAGCGTGCAGTTGAAATCCATTCCGACTTCCTGCTCCCTGGCCCACTGGGCCCAGCTCACAAAATGCTCAGGTCCGAACTTGTCCCGTTCGACCAGTCCCTTGCTGAAATCGCCATAGATGGAGTGAAGGTTCAGCCGATGCTTACCGGGCAAGAGGGAATAGACCTTCTCAAGGTCCATGCGCACTTCGGCCATATTTCTTGATTTCCCGGGGAAATTACCGGTGGCCTGGATGCCACCTCCCGAAAGTTCGGCCCCTTCATACTCCAGTCCCCCGCCATCATCGGTCTGCCAGCAATGCAGGGAGATGGCAATCTTTTGCATTTTTTCAAGCACCTTGTCGGTATCTATTCCCGCATCAGCATATTGCTCCCTGGCCAGTGCATACATTTTTTCAATTAGCTCTGATTTTTTCATAGTTATTGTGATTTTATGTTTCTGTTGGTTTATGATACTCGGTATTTAATAAATAGTGTGATCAACCTTGCTTAGTTTCTTACCACTGAAAATTCATACTGGCCCGAACCCACTTCAAGAATCGTTTCATGATCATTGGTCTCCACGATTTTAATGCCGGGAACCTTGGATACCGGTTTGCTATTTTCTTTTACAGAAGAGGATTTTGAGGTGGGTATATGAATTCTGGCTGTTGTATTTACGGGAATCTCTACCCGGAGACCCAGCTTTTTTCCTTTCAGCTCCCAGGCGGATGCGATGGTTCCGTTTATACTCTGGTAGCTTCCTTTCATAAATTCCATTTCAGCGGAAACCGATGGTTTGATGGTGATTCTTTTAAAGCCCGGGCCTTCAGTATCAATTCCAAGCCCGTTAATGAACATCCACTCGGTAACCGATCCGAATGCATAGTGGCTGAAAGAATTCATTTTCATATTGATCTGGGAGTTCTTATCCGCATCTTTGGTATAACTGTTCCAACGCTCCCAGATGGAAGTACTGCCGTTCACCACCGAATAACCCCAGCTTGGATATTCTGTCTGTTTGAATAGTTTGTAGGCTAAATCATCGTAGCTGTATTTTGCCAGTACCAGCATGACATGCTTGGTTCCCAGAAATCCGGTGGCGAACCTATTACCGTTCTGGGTGATTTTCTCTACCAGCCTGTCGGCACCTTTCTGTGCCAGTTCTTCGGGATACAGGTTGAAATAGAGGGCCAGCGCATAGGAGGTTTGTGTCTCCTCTGAGGTATGCCCGTTATCCAGAATATATTTACCGGCAAATGCCTTCTGGATATTCTCTAACAGCACCTGGTAGTGTTTCGCATCCTTTTCCTTCCCCAGGGCATGGGCCATCTCCTGCATGAGTTCAGCGCAGTAAGCATAGTAGGCACTTGCGATAAAATCATCGCTGGTTACTTCGTCCAGTGAAAGCCAGTCGCCCCAGTTGGATCCTCCCCCAGGCCTTAGATACCCACTACTGGCATCGGCCTCGAATTCCATGAATCGCTGCATGCCAGGGTACATGTATTCGATGATCCGGGTATCTCCATATACCTGGTAGTTGTTGTAAGGGATGATCACCCCGGCTTCCATCCATGCGGGTGAATACTGCGTGAGTCTGGAATACCCGAAAGGAGAGAAATTCGGATAGGCTCCATACCAGCGCTGAGAATCATCCAGATCGATGGCATATTTTGTAAAAAATGCAGCCACATCGGCATTATAGGAGGCCGAGCGGCAATAGATCTGTGCATCACCTGTCCAACCCAGTCGCTCATCCCTCTGGGGGCAATCGGTGGGAATGTCGATGAAATTCGCGCTCTGGGTGGTCCGTATATTCCTGTACAATGTGTTGTTCATTTCATTGGAGCAGGAAAAGGTACTCGCATCAAGGGCCGTGGAGCTCAACACGATCCCGGTGATCGCATCCAGGCCAGGCTTCCCGGGAAATCCGCTTAGTTCCACGTATTGAAACCCATGATAGGTGAATTTCGGCTGCCACACTTCAACTCCTTCTCCCTTTAAGATGTAGGTGTCGGTGGCTCTGGCCAGGCGCAGGTTCTCGGTCATTACGGTCCCGTCTGCATTGAGCATCTCCCCGTATTTCAGCTGGACAGCAGTTCCTTCGGGCCCTTCAACCTTCAGCTCTGCGATTCCGGCAATATTCTTCCCCAGGTCAATCACATAGATGCCCGGCTCAGGCTCGGTCACGCTTTGTGCAGCCAGGCGTTCCCTTTCCCGGATCAATGTTCCGGGATATGCCTGCAAGCGTCCTTCCGGGTATGGATACAGCTTTGGCGTATTCCATGATCCTGCATCAAAGCCTGGAGCATCCCAACCCTGTTGTTCCAGTCTTGCATCATGGCGCTCACCCATGATAATATCGGCCTCCTGTATGGCTCCCAGGCTGGCTTTCCATGAAGGGTCAGAGGCAATAATCTCTTTACTGCCATCTTCATATTCAATGATCAGCTGGCCCATAAAGGCAGGATTGTTACCGTAAAGATCCCTCACCCTGTCCTGTTTATTCAAGAGGGCAAAGCCCACGTACCCGGCGTACCAGCCATCGGCAACGACAGCACCCACTACGTTTTCCCCCTGCACCAGTGCATCGGTAAGGTCAAAAGCCTGATAATACAGTCGTTTGCGATAATCGGTCCAACCGGGAAGCAGGTATTGATCACCCACTTTATCCCCGTTCAGCCGGAATTCGTATACACCAAGCGCTGTGGTATAGGCCGTTGCTCGCTTTACAGGCTTGTCAAGATTAAAGGCCTTGCGCAGGTACCTGGCGGGAGGAAGGTAGAGACCCTCGTGGGGATGTCCCGTGAAATGTCCTGCACCCAGACTGATAAATATCCCTTTCCAGTCGGAATAATTCAGCATGCCCATGGACCAGATCGATTCATCACTCCAATCCGATGCCAGGTCGTTCTCATCCCACACCCTTACTTTCCAGTAATAGGGTGTTCCCGATTGAAGCCGGGTTCCACCATAGACAATTTGATTGGTGGCATCCGAGTTAACCTTTTTACTATTCCAGACATCCCATTCTCCGGATGCAAGTTTTTGTTTGCTTGAAGCAACAACAATCTGATATGCGGTCTGGAAGCGATTTCTTCCTTCCCCTTCCAGCATCCAGCTGAGCCGTGGTTCATCAACATCAATTCCCAGTGGCTTCTCTTTGTATTCTACCCTGAGGTTTTCAACCTGAAGTGCAGGGCTTGAATTTGCAGAAACAATAACCCCACTGGATATCAACAGGATGAGGAGTAAAAAAAGCCTTTGTTTCATAATGTGTGTTTTACTGTTTTCAATATTTGTTCAATGCATTATACAAAATCTCAAGCGGCTTGAAATTCATCATTCCTATTCAGCAAAATAGAGGTCTACCAGGGATTTATGAACACCGGGAGCGCCGAACATGGGACAATCCCTTTTTTGTACCACATTGTCCAGGTTACGCACCTCTTCTTTCGACAGGGTCTTAATTTTCTGACCCGTGGCCAGGGCCTGGATCAGTGAGTATGCAGTCGACTCCAACAGTTCCACGTTCATATGCGTCCAGTCGATCCCCAGCGGGCTCATAGAAACCAGTCCATGGTTCTCCATCAAAAAGGTATTGTAAGTCTGGAGATAATCGGAAAAATTATCGGCCAGCTTCTGGCTGATGGGTTCTGCATAGGGTACAACAGGAACCGGTCCCACTTCATGGGTGGTTTCCGGGAAATAAGGTTTCATCAGGTAATCACCCTCCATGATGGCAAAGGCGCATACATTGGGAGAATGGCAGTGAATCACCGACTTAATATCGGGCCTTTCCCTGAAAAACTTCAGGTACATGTACTTTTCACCTGTGGGTCTTCTCTCTCCTTCAATGGTTTCGCCTTCCGGATTGATGAACACAAGGTCTTCAGGCTGAATTTCTCCCTTGTTGAGCATTGTGGGTGTGATCAGGATAACCTCATCTTCCAGTCTCCAGGCAAGGTTGCCACCAAAGCCGGTAACATACATCTTGGCCGATAATTGATGACATACTTTTAGAAAAGCTTTAACCTCCGGTTCATATTTCTTTAATAGACTCATTATCTGGTAATTTATCTTATTTATTTATGGTTTAATAATCACTTTCAGGGCTCCGGAAGCCGGATCGCCCTGTACCTCTACTGCCCGGTTAAAATCATCCAGTGAAAACACATGGGTGATCAGTGAGGAGCACTTGATCAGGCCCGATGAGATCATTTGCTCCGCTTCCAAATAATCCCGTTTAACGGAACTATTGGCTCCGTGTATATGCAGTTCAGGATAATGTATCAGGTTCAGGTCCAAGACCTCGGAAGGATCTGATTTGGGCATTCCCGCAAAAATGGAGAGGTGCCCGTCCCTGGCCAGCAGATTCATGCCCTGCTTTACCAGTGCTTTTACGGAAGCTGCCACCACAACCACATCCACACCACGGCCTCCTGTATATTCTTTCACCCAGGCTTCCGGTGATGTGACCGCGCTGTTCACAAAATGATTGAAAGGCAGATCCAGGCTATTCAGCAGATCCAGCCTGTCCTGGCTTACATCCATGATGGTCACACAAGCCGCACCCCTGGCTTTTGCCACCAGGCCATTCAAAACTCCAATGATCCCGCCGCCGAAAACAACCACATGCTCTGCCTCCTCCAGCGGAATGATCCGCATGCCATTGATGCAGCAGCTTAAGGGCTCAAGGAGGGTGGCTTCATCGTCTGTCATGTTCTTGCTGACCGGGATCAGGCAGCCCTGCTCAACACCCTCCCGGGGCATGATCATATACTCTGCAAATCCACCATTCCACTGATAACCGATTGCCTTAAAGCCATTCTCACAGAGGTTCTCCCGGCTGATCGCACACATGGGACACTTTCCGCAACCAATGACCGTCTGGACGGCATAGCGATCACCCTTCTTCATTGAAGAGACGCCCTCACCCACCCCGGAAACTGTTCCGCTGATCTCGTGACCAACAATGGGTACATCCACATGTTTTTCACCTTTCAGGACACGCTGGTCCGTGCCGCATAAGGCACAGGCATCTACCTTCAACAAGACCTCCCCTTTCCCGGGAACAGGTCTCTTGTAATCTTCCACTGCGATATTTCCGGGACTCTTTATTATTGCTGCTTTCATTCGACTGCTATTTCAAAATTATTTATTACTAATTATCCATTCTCCTTTTTTCGCCGAATCACAGATAAGGGAGAAGGAGCCGGCGTTCCCGGCATCTCTCAGGGCATCTGCGATCCGTGTATTCACCGGGGGCAGTGCACCCACCGAAGCAAAGAAGCTGTTTCTTTCCTTCAGTCCTGGATATTCGCTTTCTGCTTCTTCGCCCACATAGGTGAAATCCGCAAAGCGGCCCAAAAGCGTATGGCCTACGCAAATACGCGCCCCGTTCATGAAGATCTCCTTATACACGTTCAAATCAGCACCATTCAGGTCGTCCACAAATGGAAGGCCCTTCTTATTCATTTCCGTACCGATATGAATGGGCATGTCCATGCTCACTGCTGTATCAATGATTGCTCTTAGATTCCTGGTTTTCAATGCTTTTACATCATTGTCTGCGATATTCCAGTTCCTGTCCGGGATCAGGTTCAGGGCCGCTGCCCCCTTGGATCTGGAGAGTTCCAGCAGCGCTTTTCCGTCTTTCTCACCTTCGCTTGTTCCGTCCAGCCAGGACTCCATGGGAATGGCTCCGCAGGCTTTCACGAAAGCAAAGAATTCCTCCACGGGGGGGAAGGTATGTGATGAAGGCTGAACATATCCGAATCCGCCTCTTTTTGCAAATCTGGTCCGCACCACATCCTCAAAGCGGTGCCTCTCCCCGATCAGCTTTCCGGCTGACCCGGGATCTGACTCCAGTAATAATGCCCAGTAGGCAATCAGGGCATTCTTCTCCTTAAACACCCTGAATGACTTATCTATATATGCAGTAATAATGTGCCGTTCCGTTGCATTACCGGCAGGAGTCAGGGGAGTGACCTCCCCGAAAGATAAAGCTATATCCGGCACATGCTCATTGATGCGCCTGATCAGCACCAGGTTCCGCTCCTCTGCTTTCTGACTGTATTTTTCCAGGGCCAGTACCTGAGGGCTATCCTTTTCAGGTACCCTGCAGAAGCCGGTTCCTGCAATATAACTCACGCCGGGTTCCCCCGGGGAATCAATTTCTTTAGAGGCATATTCGTTCAGGAAAGCCCTGGTTTCCATGCCGACACAGCTTCTCACTCCCAGGAGCTCACAGGCCGAATAGAACTCCTCCAGGCCCGTAAGCACATCAAAATCAATAATCCCCGCGGCATACAGGGCCTTCGTTTTCGATTCCCAGGCGATGCGTGAGGGAGACCAGTTTTCGGCATTGTAGGAGTTAAAGGAGTGAAAATGCAGATTCACATTTTGCAGCTCCTGTACCTTCTGACCGGGTGAATGATTCAGTGAATTAAGGGCTACTTTGCGATCATCGGAATCGAATGAACTCAGCTTCTGTTCAAGCCGTCCTATCTCTTTGTTATCCATATCTATGACGCTCGGATTTAAAAAATGGCTTTGACCATCTGGCTGTTAAGTACGTTCCATTCCTCAAGCAACTCTTCGAGTTTGCGGGGTTCATCCCCTGCCAGATCCGCAGACTCCTCCAGGTCGCTCTTCAGGTTGAATAACTCCCACTGCTTTTTGCGCGGATTGTATACGGTCTTCCAGTCACCTTTTCGGTATGCACTCTTCTCCCCCTGCCTCCAGAAAAGCCACTCGTGGGGCCGCCCGTCCAGATTTCCTGTCAGATAGGGCAAAAGATTGACCCCGTCCAGGTTCCCGGGGATCTTTTCTCCTGCCAGCGCCACGCAGGTGGGAAGCAGGTCCATGGAACTTACGGCCTCTCTATACACCTGGCCGGGGGGAATAGTACCCTTCCATTGCATCATGAAAGGGATTCTCACTCCACCTTCATACATTGATCCCTTGCCTCCCCTGAGCGGGGCATTGCTGGAAGTCAGCTCCAGGGTAGGGCCGCCATTGTCACTTAAGAATACCACCAGGGTGTTCTCTTCGAGTTCCAGTTCCCTGAGCCTCTGCATAAGCATCCCGACACCGTCATCCATATTGGCAAGCATGGCCGCAAAGATCCGTCGCTGGATATCCTCTATACCTTCAAATTTCTCCATGTAGGCGCTGGCGCCCTGGAGGGGACTGTGTACTGCGTTGAACGAAAGGAGAAGAAAAAAGGGCTGATCCCTGTGCCTGTCTACGAAGCTGATTGCTTCACGGGTAAATGCATCTGTCAGGTATTCATGTTCGATTACAGGCTGACTGCCTCTGAGTATGGGATTATTTGCATCATACGGAGGCTCATCGTATCCCAGGGCCGTGTGGTAGATTACGCTGTCACTGTACCACCTGCCCTGCTTTCCGTCTGGAAGTGTTCGACGTCTTTTCATGGTGGTAACGCCTTTCCACCAGGGATATGCGAAATAATGGCCTTCATGCAGGAATCCGAAGAACTCATCAAAGCCCCTTCTCTCGGGGTGATAATCGGCTGTCCCGCCGAGATGCCATTTCCCAATCAGTGCAGTGGCATAGCCTGCATCATGCATGGACCTTGCGATTGTTCGTTGATCTCGCGGCAGTCCAATCCCCGGTTGTTCGTTTACTTCCCCAATGGGGTTGAATTCATAACCAAAGCGGGTCGGGATCCTCCCGGTTAGCAAACCTGCGCGGGACGGACTACAGTTTGGGGCTGTAACATAGCCATCGGTGAACCTTACACCATTGGCAGATATTGCATCAATATTAGGCGTCGGGATCTGGGGATTTCCCTGGCAGCCGAGTTCTCCATAGCCCAGGTCATCCGCAAAAAAGATAATAATATTGGGTCGGCCTTCCTGCCCGGGAGCTTGTCCGCTTGCAGGGAGTAATACTGCCATGCCCAGGATAAGTATGCAGGCAGCGCTATTAAAAATATGTCTCATCTGTTCAATAAATCTAAATTCACCAGTAAATTTACCCGAAATTTTTTGAAAAACAGTACTGAACAGTACTGAGCCAGGGCAGGAAAATGATCTTCTCAGAAAGATTTACCAGAACCAATTTATTTCTGGGAAAGCGATTCGGATCATGAACATGGAAATCAATGCTTGCCTGGGCGGCTCACCTGAATTCAATGGACTCGATATCTATCCTGTCGGTAGGCTTCAAATCTGAGAATTCCAGCCGGATGCCAGTAATCAAACCCTTAAAACCGGGGAGCTCTCCGGGATCAATGCGATAGGTGTTGAGGCCTGCTCCGGGAACTATGTCAATATCCAGAGATTCCTGTCCCGTCTTTTCCGAGCCCTCGATGCGATTCCAGAGAAACTGGAACTTACCGGCATCGCTGTCAAAAGCTGCAACGATCTCAATCTCTTTAATTTCCCCGGACTGATAAGAATGTTCAGGTCCCCAAAGGGTGCATTCCTCTCCCAGGGGATGTATAATCAGTTTTCCCTCTATGGGCCAGCCACTGTCTTCTGCATTTTTATAGTACCATCCCTGCCTTCCTTCGTCAAAGTCATAAACCGGCAAATTCATCCGGTATTCTCTGTGGAGATCGTATATGTCCTTTCGCATATCATTCAGCATCCCTGTGACAATGACATACTCATAGCTGAAATCGATGTTGTGATCCAGAACAATATCGCCAACCGGGCAGATATAGCCGCAGGGAATATCGAAGGTGGATCCGGTCCCCTCTTCACCGGTAAAACCGCCAAGAAAACGTTCGGTATGTGGTGAATAAACGGCCATCCCAATATTTTCCTCATTCACAAGGGCTGCCCAGCCCTCCGTGGCCTGGAACCTGGACCAGGGGAATTCACCGGGTTTCACATGGCGTTTGGGGAC
>JAAEOI010000435.1 GCA_024244665.1 Bacteroidota bacterium
CAGTTCAGCCTCAAATTTTACAGGATCGAAAGAATCATTGCCACGGATATAGGTATATAGCCAGTTTCCCCGCCAGTTACCCTCAGGCTGTCCAAAGGGCCAGTCGGCAAAGGTGATGTAGGAGTAGATAAACTCCAGTTCCAGGTGGGTATTCTGAGGCAGGTCCTCAAACACTCCGGTTATCTGAAAAATCAGACCTTCGTTATGCGTAAAGGACTTCCCCATGGGATCTTCATCACCGAACAGTTTTATTGCCTGAGATTCTGAGATAATTGCCGTATAAGGATCCCTCAGGGCCGTTTCCCGATCACCCTTAATCAACTTAACTCTGAATACATCCAGGAATCCATCATCGGCCCACAGCACCTTCTGCTTATTCAGATACTTCTGTTCCTCTTTCCTGTAAATCAGACACTCCTCGTAACATCCTCTGATGGCCTCCTCAATTTCCGGAAAATCCCTTTTGATGACCGGGGCCAGGGCCGACATGGTCCTGGCATTCCGTAAATCCAGATTCCCGTTTTGGAAACGCTCATAGGAAATGCGGTATACCTTTTCGGATTCCGGATAGAATTTGTCGAAACTCAACTCATACCTTACATATTTCAGCAATAACAGACAGGCTGAGATACCCACGATAAGATTCAACAGGTTGATGGCTGTAAAGAGTCTGTTCTTAAAAAGAACCCTGAGGGAAATGAGCAGTCCGGATTTCATAATTCACTATTAAGCATCCCCAATCGTTCTTTATAGTGGTTTCTATAAAGATTCCTGGTTTCAGTATCCAAAAAAGATCTATTAATTAAGTTCTCTACCTCAGCCTGTTTTTTCGCGAAGGGGGCGATTATTTTTATTACTCTGCCTTCGTTTATTCCAATTGTCTTCCCGAATTCAATGAAATCTTCCCGTGCTTGTGGCAAAGCTCGATGAATTTCAAAACCCTTTCAGGCGAAACATCATTCTGAAGGATATGGGCTGGTGAGATCATATAGCCGCCGCCCTCGCCCAGGATGCTGATCTTCTCGATGATGTCCCTCTCAAGTTCTTCATCGGTTCCGTTGGGAAGCAGTTCCTGCTGGTCAATGGCTCCCCAGAAAGAGAAGAGATCCCCGAAACCATCCATATTTATTTTACAAAGCCATCACTTGCAGAATCGAATCTTCCGTGGCGATCATCCACTCTTCCAGCACCGATTTGAGGCGGATTCGCACCTCTTCTGTTTCACCGTACCCGGCCAGATTCTTCAGTTGTCCGGGATCGTGTTTCAGGTCGTACAGTTCTTGTGGGGGCCGGTTCTCCTGCAATTCCATCAAGAGACGAAAATGATCCGGATGGCTATCTTTAGCCTCTTGGGTAGCTTTAAAAGCATGGTTGCCCCAAAACTCTTCGAACTCCAGGTCAGCCGGCAGTAAGTAGGTTTTGGCAGGGTAGAGGTTCTGGATATAGTAATATCTTCCATCGTAAACCGCACGACTGGGATACCATTCCCTCGGATCGGGTCCGTGCGAATTATGCTCAGCAAAAATATAATCCCGCCCTTC
>JAAEOI010000436.1 GCA_024244665.1 Bacteroidota bacterium
GCCCATAAACTTTACTACCCTATGCGGACTGCCATAGAGTCAATTCTTCCGCTGGTGGATGAGTTTGTTGTTGCCCTGGGCGATTCAGACGAGGATGATACTACGCGGGCCGAGGTTGTAGCCATCGGGAGCCCGAAGATAAAAATCATCGATACGGTGTGGGATATTGAAAAGTACCCTCGCGGGATGGAGCATGCTCACCAGACCGACCTGGCCATGAAGGCCTGTTCTGGCGACTGGCTCTTCTATCTGCAGAGCGATGAGGTGGTGCATGAGAAGGATTTTGAAAACATCCGTGAACGCTGCAGGGAACTGCTGGACGACGATGAGGTGGAGGGGCTGCTTTTCCGCTACCACCACTTCTGGGGTGATTACGAGCATGTGCAGGATTCGCACTGCTGGTACCGCAAGGAGATCAGGATTGTCCGCAACCTCCCCGATATCCACTCGTGGGAATCGGCACAGTCGTTCCGTAATATTCCCGGATTCGAGGGGCTCAACTACCGGCAGCAGGAGGGTACCCACAAACTCAAGGTAGCCGAGGTGGATGCGGAGATTTTCCACTATGGATGGGTCCGTCCGCCGAGGGTGATGCAGAACAAGATCAAGGTGTTCAGTATGAATCACCAGGGGCGGGAGAAGATAGAGAAGCAGATTGCCGATCATAAATACAACCAGTTTTTCGACTACGGCAACCTGACTAAGCTGACGTTGTATAAGGGGACCCACCCGGCGGTGATGAAAGGATGGATGTCGGACTTTGACTGGAGCGATCAATTGCGTATGAGCGGCCCGGCGGAAAGCCTCAACCCGCTCAGAGCCAAGCACGATAAGCCCAAATACAAGGTGGTCTCGTGGATTGAAAAGAACCTCCTTTTCGGCCGGCGCCTGGGAGAATTCAGGAACTATATACTGCTGAAGAGGTAGCTCTATTTAATAAGTTCCCCCTGCCGGTTATATTTTTTATTGCCCGGCTGAACCTCACCCTGTTCGTAGGTGAGCTCCTCCATCAGCTCCCCGGTTTTATAGTACTTCTTCGTGAGCCCCTGTTTGCGACCGTAGTGAAAGGCGGTATGCTCGTGTACCTGCCCGTTCTTAAAGTACCAGAGTGCAGGGCCGTGCTTCCGTCCGTGTACATAGGAGATCTTCGTGTGAATTGTTTTGCCATCCTCGTAGTAGTTGGTTTTCACTCCGTGTACATAGCCCTCTTCATCAACCGGGTTCACGCTGGAAAGGGTTCCGTCGTCGCGGCGCCTTTTGACCACAGAGGAGTCCTCCTTTTTGCTTTTCTGATCCTCTTTGTTACCTGTTATGCAGCCGCTTAAGCCGCTAATGAGCAGGAGCAAGGCAAGCAATTGAATGGTTCTTTTCATTAGTTCGGATTGTAGTGGCAAAGATAGGCGATTATTTTATCCGGCCTTATCCGGGATGAAGGATCCTGAGATTGTGCCCTGGTGCTCTTTTTTTTTGTAGTTTAATGGGATTATGAAAACCAGACCAGGATCGGTATTCTTTTGTTTTGCGCTGTTGTCTGTTTGTGCGGCAATTCCTGCTCAGGAAAGAGGTGAGGAAAACAGTTTCGCATCCCGGCTCTGCCTTGCTGCCATGGAGCTGACCTTTGATGATGTCGTGTACGATCCGGCCTACTACTCCATGACCTATCCCTGGGGGGATGTCCCGGAGGGGAGAGGTGTCTGCTCCGATGTGGTGATACGTGCCTACAGGGCATTGGGGATTGACCTGCAGAAAGAGGTGCACGAGGATATGGCGGAGCATTTTAGTCTCTATCCAAAAAACTGGGGATTGACCCGGACCGATACCAATATTGACCATCGGAGGGTGCCCAACCTGATGACCTTTTTTGAAAGGCAGGGAAGCGTGAAAGAGATCACCAGTGAACCGGGCGACTACCTGCCTGGAGACATTGTGTGCTGGAACCTGGGAGGGGCAGTGACCCATATAGGGATCGTGGTGGATAGGCAATCGGAGAGGTGGAATGGATACCAGGTGGTGCATAACATAGGGTCCGGACAGATTGTGGAGGACTGTTTGCTTGATTTCAAAATCATTGGTCACTATATTTATACGGGCAAGAGCCCCTGACAAAATCATAACTGCAATAACATGGGAATTAAGATTTACCAGGTGGATGCGTTTACACCGAAGCTGTTCGGGGGGAACCCTGCGGCTGTATGCATCCTTGAAGCGTGGCTTCCGGACGAAACCATGCAACAGATCGCCAACGAAAACCGGCTCTCGGAGACTGCCTTTACAGTGATGGAGAATGAAAAGTATACCATCCGCTGGTTTACCCCTGACCGTGAGGTGGAGCTCTGCGGGCATGCCACCCTGGCCACTGCACACGTGATGTTCGAGCACCTGGACTATAAAGACATGGTGATTGAGTTTTATTCGCCCCACAGCGGAGCTCTGAGGGTGGAGAAGACCGACGAGGGACTGGTCCTGGATTTTCCAGCCGATACGATCGAGGAGATCAGGATCCCCTACGATGTGGTCAAAACCCTCCACGCCTCCCCGGTCAAAGCCTATAAAGGGAAGACCGATTTCATGTTTGTATTTGCAGGCCGTTCGGAGATTGAGAAGATGAAGCCTGATTTTAAACTCCTGGCAGAGATGGGGGGAAGGGGCGTCATTGTTACTGCCCCCGGTGTGAAGGTGGATTTTGTCTCCCGTTTTTTTGCTCCACAGACCGGGATCAACGAGGATCCGGTGACCGGTTCGGCCCACACCACCCTGACACCCTACTGGGCTGGTGTACTGGGAAAGAAGAAGCTGATCGCACAACAGGTATCAGCCAGGGGAGGGGAGCTGGTCTGTGAGGATCTGGGCGAACGTGTGAAGATTGCTGGAAAGGCAGTGACCTACATGGTGGGTGAACTATACATATAGATGCAATGAAATATACAAACCGACATTTACTGAATGTTATTTTATGAGATTTTCGGAGGACCGCATTGAAAAGCTGAGCTGCAGTGATGGTAGAGAGCGCAACATCCACATCTGGGAGCCGGAAAAACCTGGGATGGTCTTCCTTACCGTACATGGTGCACTTGACCACGGGGGTAACTACGGGCTGCCGGCCCTCCATTTCAGAGATCACGGCATTGCTACAGTGGCACATGACCAGCAGGGGCACGACCACCATGGCCCCGATCACCCCAGCAAAGTAATCATCTCCCGCTTCGAAGTCTTCCTGGATGACCTTGACCTGATGGTGGAGTGGGTGAAAAAACAATACCCCGGGCTGCCCGTTTATATACTTTCCCACTCCATGGGCGGACTCATAGCCACCCATTACGGGATCAAGCGTTCTGAGCTGGATTCGGCCATTAAGGGATTTATTGTTTCATCACCCTACTTTGTGAATGCGGTCAAAACTCCCCCCATTATGTACAAAATTGTGGGGATACTTTCGGAGGTGGTCCCCAAAATGGCAGTCCCCATGGAGGATCTACTGCCCAATGTGACCCGGGACAAGGAGATCTATGAACGGCACCGGAAGGATGAAGCAGACGGGATCATGGCGACTCATGCCTCGGC
>JAAEOI010000437.1 GCA_024244665.1 Bacteroidota bacterium
AGGATCGATTCCCTGGGCACTTTCACACTTGCACCCTTTACTCCCTATGGGGAGATCGTTTTAACTGCCAGTCCGGATAGTATCTTTGTAGAGGAGTCTGACAGCTCACATATTACGAGCAATGTAATCTATTATAATACCGGTGTTGCGGTGCAGGATGAAGAGTTTACCATCGAGGTATCCAAAGGGACCATCACTACTGCAGATGCTAATCCGACTGCTGCAGGGATCCAGGTACGGTCCGTGGACGGAAAAATCTCATTCGATTATCATTCCGACAGCATCTCAGGCGTAGCCTACCTGAAAGCGAGAAGCAGAATGGGAAGTGCAGCAGGACTTACAAAGGTATCGATCAGTGAAAAGGTTTCACCCCAGGCACCTGTAATTACATCGGCTGTTCTTAATGACTACAGCGTAGAGCTCTCCTGGGAACCCTCTCCGGATATTGATGTGGCCAACTACATGGTCTATTTCAGCACCAGGAGCGGGCATCCCTATAAAGGAACCGCGTCCATACTGGGTGAACCATCACCGGTTAAGGCGGGGACAGCCACAGGTGCCAGACTGAAAGGGCTCCACAAGGACTCCACCTACTATTTTGCCTTACAAGCCATTGACAGAAGTGGCAATGCCAGTGATTATTCCAATGAGATGGTGCTCGAAACCCGATTCAATTACCGGCCCTCTATTTACAGCAGGGTACTTCGGATCGATCCGGTAGTTCCCGCAGGAACAGTGGTCGATACATTGTGGGCAGATGATGAGGACCGGGACCAGGAGTTGAGATTCTACCTGGCTGCCAATAACAGATGCACGGCTTTCGCCGTGGATACAATCACAGGCATCATCCGCGTTAAGGATGCAGCACAGCTTGATTACTGGCTCACAGGGGTTCATTCCTTTGACATGCAGGTGGGAGTCAGGGATAATGCTGAAAATTCCATGTCCGACAGCACGTTGATCAGGATCGATCTCAACGTTATAACCGGAATGAGGAGAGCTCCCATACCTGGAGAATTCTTGTTTAAAATGTATCCCAACCCGGCTGGAAATGAATTGAATATTGACATGGGAAAACAGGAAATCGGGGCTGCTGTTTCCATTATCATTGTTAACATGCAGGGACAGGTGATGCTAAGGAGAGAGATCGTTGAAGGAGCAGGAGGGAAGCACAGGCTGAACCTGACCGGGATACCGGACGGGCTTCATACAGTTGTTGTTGAATCTGGTTCTGGCAGGGCGATTCAGAGACTCGTGTTAATAAGATAGATAATGATCTTCTTTACATTACATTCCAACAATCCAGACCCAATCCAATATCAAAATCAACTACGGGAAGATCCCCCGAAATTCAAAACATATTGCAGCATGATGGTACGTATTTCCTCGGCCTTTAGCGGTCTTAAAGAATACCAGCGATTTAAAAAATTATTACTGATGAGAGATATCTTATGCAGTTGGGCAAATTCAAAGCTTATCCTCAGATCCATGATAATATTGCCATTATTATGATTATTGAAATAATCCATATAGAGAATGGGTTGAATCGTCCCTCCCGCACCGATGGTTGCACGTTCAAAATCAGCAATCGCCTTGTCAAGGTTCATAATCTTGCTGAAATACTTGATGCTGTATCCAATTGAAAATACTTCTGAGTAAAATTCCAGGTCAGCTTTAGCGGTATGCAGGAATCTGTATTTTAAGATATTCCCCGAAGGATTCAGACTGGTTGAAATATAACTGTATTCGATGTTTCTGGCATCTTTGGCAAATACATAATCGGGCTCAAGCGTTTTGGGCAAAATATAGTTGTAACCGGCCATCATCCTGATTCCTGATTTTTGCCCAATCTTGCCAGAACCAGAGATGGATAAATCAATGCCTGACACCCTTGACTTCCCTGTGTTCAGGAACTTAAAACCGGCAATGGCAAATGCAGGATCCCAGAAACCAAAAAGATATTCAATCGTATTGGAATATTCCTGTATAAAACCGGCAAAATCAAGGTATCCATAATAGTTCCTGAACTTAAACATTTGCTTTAATCCTACCTCGATGTTCCTGCTACTTTCCGGTTGAAGTGAAGGATTGTCGAAAACGGCAAAACTTCCGGCTGAAGTTTTAATGTAACGTTCTGTTATGCTTGGGAACCGGTACCCCTGCCCATAGGATAAACGTAAAAAGGTACCCGGATAAAGTTTGAAATTAATACCTGCTCTGACAATGGGTTTCAAGGCCGTGATGGAATCATTCAGTTGAAAATACTCACCCCTTATCCCCACCGAAGTTTTGACAATATCCCTAAACTTATTTTCAGCCTGAACATAGGCCGATATGTTAAACTGATTGTTGTAGGCCGAGCCTGAAGCCTTATACAAATTGGCAGTAACCATTGATTGTGTAAAGGAAATTCCACCGATCAGCTCAAATCCTTTGATAAATTCATACGAGCGCTTAAAATGGTAATCGGCATAAATCAAGGTGCTGTTAACCGATTGGTTGTTGGTCATTTCGGAACTATTTTGCAGTACCCTGGCCTTTAAACTGTGTTTGGTACCATCTCCAGAATAGATGTGCAGAAAAGGATCAAGGTAGAAAATAAACTGATCCTGCAGGTAAACCGCTCCTGGGTAAGCCCTGTAAAAACCGGTCGAATCATCGAGCCAGGCCAGCGTCATGGGTGCAGTATACTGCATGAAGTTGCCGTTTATCCCGTAATTCAAATTCTGATATTTTCGTGAATGCTTCTTGATACTGAAATTGAGCCGGTATTTCTGACTTCTCATTTGTTTATCGGTGAAGTTGGAGATTGTGTCTGTAACCAGCGGTCCGGGTTCCGGCGCACCCAGGTAACCATGGTCCCAGTCAGCATTTCCGCCTATGACAAGGTCAATGGTTCCGTATTTTTTGGAATGCAGGAAACTGAATCCGGTAATATAAGGATAATCCCCCCACCATTTCATGGAGGGATCCTTCGGAGTGGAATACATGCCTGTGTAGGCCGTTATCTTGTTAACAGGCTCTGTGTTTGGTGAGGCGGTCATGATATGAATGGCTCCACTCAGGGCCGAAGTACCCGATAGAACGCTGGATGCACCCTTGATAACTTCGATATGTTCAATATTCTCAACAGGGATTAAATCCCAATAAGGTCTTCCGGCATCACCCGAGATCATGGGCATATCATCAATCAGCACAGCAACCTTGCTTCCAACTCCAAAAGTGAATCCGCTGCCGCCCCTGATCTGGGGTTCACCATCCAATATGTTCAGTCCGGGTGTAAGGTCGAGCACCGTTTCAATGCTCCTGATATTCTTATTCTCGATCAGGATCGGTTTCAGCACATTCATGGATACGGTGATTTCTTCAATGGGTGTGTCGAATTTGCTCACCTTCACCTCAACTTCATCAATTTCCTGCCACAGAGGCTTGAGATGGAATTGACTTTCGATAGTTTCGCCTGGTTTCAGCGGAAGGGTGATCGTTTCTGATTCCATGCCGATGAAAGAAATAATGAAGGTATAGGTTCCCGGATCGAGTTGAATGGAAAATCGTCCTTCCTCGTTCGATATGGTACCCGTGGAAAAATTCTGTTTATCCTTAACACTGGCTGCCACTAAAGGGCTTCCGTCCGATGCATCTGTAATCACCCCCCTGAAAATGGACTTTTGTTGCGCTTGCAGGACGATGGCCGGAAAAAAGAGAAACCAAATGCCTGTGACTAGTAATATTGGAAAATCTAACCTCCGACTGAAATGTCTCAATGTAGCATGATTTTCTGTGCGAAGACTTTACTTCTACCGGCCAGGTTAACCAGGTAAATCCCTTTTCTCAGTTTGGCTGATGAAATGTCAACCTGATCTGCAGTTACTGAGCCGGTCCAAACCAGTTTACCAGTTAAATCGTGTATTTTGATGGTCTGGAAACTGGCATGATCCATTCCCTGTATCACTAAATACCGATAGTCAACAGCAAAAATAAATCCCTCAGAATTTTTCAATCTTTCCATGGAGGTCTGGGGCGAGTTGTAGATCATTTCCAGATCATCGAAAAGCGCAACACTGCCGGCAGCTGGAGTATATTCATTACCCGAGTTCAATACAACCATTACATATTCTGGATTACTGTCACTGAAGTAGGTAAATGGTGCAGAAAAACGAATCCACTCATTGTCCGTGTTAAGAGGTGACCTGAATTCGGCAACACCAATCCAGTTATCGGTGTATTCTGCATCTGGTTGTTTTCCAAAACCCTGGTGAAGGTTAACTTTGACCTGCAAGGTATCTTTACCCTGCGGTGTATATTTGAACCACCCCGCAATACTGTCAGGTCTTGTGTTGAAAGGGGTGTTCCACCTATTGTCCACGGTATCCGTAAATATGTATGCCAATTCTGGATTCATATCCGGATGCAAACGACCATTAGTAGCAACTCCGTTTACCACTATAAAGGAAGATACATTGGTGAGCTCAATTGAATACTCGCCGCTG
The DNA here is from genome assembly GCA_024244665.1 of Bacteroidota bacterium. The sequence continues at coordinate 4,491 of JAAEOI010000437.1, forward strand.
TGTGCATCACTTCCCCTTTTACATACTACTGGCGCAAAGTCACTTAAAGTTTGATCATCCGAGGTTTTCAATGAACTCCATTCCACAGGTTCTCGGATGGTGTCAGCGTCACTTTCGAATATATTCTCCCATTGCTCAAATCCTGGATTTTCAAGTTGATCCTGGGCGTGGGAGGTTGCCATTCCTGTTAACAGGAGGGCGATCAGAATTGATTCATAAATTTTTTTCATGGCTTTGAATATTAATTTAGTTTTCGATCCTAACCTAAATCACTGATTAAAAAGAACTTTTCCCAGCTAAATATATGACATTTCTAAAAATCAAGTGAAGCAACCATCTAATTTAACTTGTTTTTAATCCATCCAACTGTTACTATGGTATTTATAGTTATAAGGTATAGAGGTTTAACCAGCTTATAGTTTTCTGAAGTGCATTAATTCCTAATTCCCGAATCTGAAATAATTAACTATTGATGACCGGAGTCAGGACATAGAAAATCCAGTCTATAGACCTTAAAGCCAAAGACATAGTCTATTTCCCGATACAGAAATTTTTGAAGATGTTGCCGAGGATTTCGTCGGTGGTGACTTCTCCGGTGATTTCGCCCAGGTAGTGGAGGGCTTCCCGGATGTCCTGGGCCAGCAGATCGGATGGGAGGGAGGTGGTGAGGCCTTCGGATACCCTGGTGAGGCTTTCAGCGGCCGATTTAAGGGCGTTGTAGTGGCGGATGTTGGAGATCACCACATCCTGGTGTTTGATACTGCCAACATTGACGATATCCAGCAGGAGGGAGGTGAGGCCACCGATGTTCTCCCTTTTTTCAGCAGAGATGGAGATGATTCTTTCATTTTCGTCCATTGCCATTCCTCTTTCCAGTTCCCCCTGGCGTTTCTCAGAGACCCGGTCCGATTTATTCAGCACTACCACCAGTTGCTTCTCCCCGGTCATTTGGGAGCGGATGGCGTCCACGGACTTTTGAATGATCTTCGGATCGTCGCTGGCCTCAGCAAGCAGGAGCACAATGGAGGAGTCACTGATCTTCTGATAGGTTCTTCGGATTCCCAGGTTCTCAATGGTATCTGCTGTCTCCCGTATGCCGGCAGTGTCGATGAACCGGAAAGTGATCCCTTCCAGGTTGATGGTATCTTCAATGGAGTCACGTGTAGTTCCTTCAATTTCGCTCACAATGGCACGTTCCTCGTTAAGGATGGCATTGAGCAGGGTGGATTTGCCCACGTTTGGACGGCCGATGATGGCCACCGGTACACCGTTCTTTAATACATTTCCCAGCTGGAAAGAGCTGATCAGTTCACCTATCAGGGAAGCTATTTCATCTACCAGTCTGACAAGTTGTTCCCGGTCAGCAAATTCCACTTCCTCTTCACTGAAATCAAGTTCCAGTTCGATCATTGAGATGAAGTGGAGCAAGCGGTCCCGTAAAGCTTTCAACTTGTCTGAAAATCCGCCTCTGAGCTGTTGCAGGGCCACCTTGTGGGCACCTTCCGATTCAGCCGCTATCAGGTCAGCCACCGCTTCAGCCTGGGACAGGTCCATTTTTCCGTTCAGGAAGGCCCTCTGGGTAAACTCCCCGGCCTGGGCAGGCTGTGATCCGTGGGCAACCAGCAGTTCCAGTATTCTTTGTTGGATGTAGGAAGATCCATGACATGAGATTTCAATAGAGTCCTCGCCGGTGTAAGAGTGTGGAGCCCTGAAGAGGCTGACCAGCACCTCATCAATAATCTGATCCCCGTCGTTAATTGTTCCTAAATGGATGGTGTTGGCTGTCTGCTCTGACAATAATTTTCCCTCAGTAGCAGGGTGAAATAGCCGCTCAACAATGGGAAAGCAATCGGGACCGCTGACCCGGATCACCGAGATGGCCCCACTTCCATGGGTAGCCGGTGCACATATGGTCGTCTCTTTTTCCACCAACACTCTCACTTTCTCAATTACTTACTCATTCACTCACTCACTTACTTTCTTACTCACATACTACCTTACTCTTTCCCCTTCCCCATATACCTCACTTCAATGCTAATCTTATGGCAGGGTTTGTTAATCTCAAAGGAACACTCTTCAAATTTGGGTGGTGACATTTTAACTTTGGCATCATTTGAAAAGCCAAATCCCTCCTTTGGCATTCCAATGAAATTATCCATCTCCAGGTTGGAGTTCTCGTCATCAAGCATGGAAACCGCATAAGTTCCATATTCCAGACCTTCAACCTTCACAGTCATGGTCCCGTTTTTTATTCCTGTCTTCTTCCAGTTGGGGTCCATATCAGGTTTCCTGGGCCATCCTTCTGGTGAATTGTTAATCCCTACGGCAATCATACCTTTACTATTCCGGATCCCTGTAAAGGTAATCTCAAGAGTCGCTTTCGAATCGGATTGTGATAAAAGTAAGGGTGCTTCAAAAAAGGAGAAGAGCAAGGCGAGCAGAACTATTTTGTTCATTGTTTTTCCAGGTATGCCACCGTAAAGTAAGATGTTTTGGTGGCTGTAACCGCAACCTGTTCCATGACCATTTCAGAACTGCGCTTATTACTGTGGTTCTGGGCATACATATGGGTTACCATGTATGAACCCTTTGCATCTTCCAGTTTCTTGAACTCCTTATTGGAGATGGTCTTGAACAGTTCGCCGTCAAAATCATAATAGCGCGTTCGGTGTACAAGATAGCTATTTTTATCCACCCAGGAGAGCGACTTTGAATAACCGTATTGATCCTCCATGTCGGTATCGCCTGGCACAGATTCCACCAGGAAGCAAGGGCTGCCATCCAGGCTCTCCTCACCAATAAGGGAGTAAGAAAAATCATCCAGTCCGGGTGCCGTCATGTTGGCGTTGGAGAATTCACTACCCATAAAGCTTTTGCTCTTCTCCCGGCTTACGATCCGCCGTGTCTTCCTCAAAGCAGGCAGGTAGATCCACATATCATCAGACTTCTCCGGGTAGTCATAGATCAGGATACCGGTACCCTTCACCTCGGCCGGAGAGAGAAATTTGATGATTCTATTCTCGGTTCCATCAGGAAGTGACATGGAGGCCATTGTATTCTTCCTGATGCGCTGGTTTCCTTTAGAATCAGTGATTGTCAGGGTGGAAACCGCTTCAAATGAGCTTACTTTCACCACCTCGTGGCTCTTTTTTACAATTGACTTAGCATCCTGAGCCCTGGCACTCACCAGTGTCAGCAAAAGCATCAGGAATATCATGGCGATCCTTCGTATGATTCTGATTTTCCCCCCTTCAACTTTTATTCGCTCGGACTTCTGGCTATGTACCGGTTCGAGGAAGGAGAACCGGAATCGAATGACCAGTGCAGGCAGGATCACCAGGGCACCAACCATGCAGCTGAAAATGGAGACCACCACCAGCACGCCAAAGAAGCGGATAGGGGTGAAGGAGGAGATAATCAGGACCACGAATCCCACAATCACAGACAATGCATTGAAAATTATTCCACGCCCTGTGGTGTTAATGGTTGTTAGCACCGCTTCTTTAGGTATGCGGTTCTGTTGCCTCTCTTCCCTGAATCGCCAGAGAAAATGGATGGTGTAGTCAACACCTACACCGATCATGACTGAGGAGAGCAGTGCTGTAGCCACATCAAGTTTAATACCTGTTAGCCCCATCAGTCCGAAAAGGACCACTACTGAAATGAAGAGGGGTATGATTCCCAGGAAACCGGCCGAAGGTGATTTGAAAATGAACGAAAGCAGTACGAAAATTACCAACAGGGCGATGCCCAGGGAGCGGTAGGTTCCCCTGAGTACGGTATTTGCCAGCTCTGAGCGGATATATCCGCCTCCGCCGATGGCTGCGATAGAGGGATCCGCCTCCTGGTATTCTTCCAGTGTTTCGATGATACAGCTCATTGTCTCATTGCTTGCATCGTTGATCCTGATCATCAGATGGGCATGGCGGTATTTGAAGTCCACCAATTGTTCCAGCTCCTCGGGATCACCATTCATGTTGTAAAGCTCCATATACTGCGCAACAGCTTCCCTTGTGGGAGGGATGCGATCGTAAAGTGGTTCATCCGGATCATTAAGCGCTTTGCTGATCTCCCTGACTACTCCTGAGAAAGACATGGTCAGATCGATGGCTGAATTGTTTTCCAGCTCCTCCCTGTAACTCTCCATCCGCTCAAGTAACGCGGGATCGAGCATGTCTCCCTCAAACATGACAGAGATGTTTTCTGAACCCCCGAATTTACTGTTGATGATTTTTGAGGCCTGTTTTACTTCGTGCTTCTCGGGAAAGAAGTTTTCCTCATTGGAGTCCACCTTCAGGAAGATAATTCCCACAGAGAAGAGCAGCGTGACCCCCAGGGCCACAAAAGGAATGATGCGGTTCCGGCGGACCACAAAGAAGGCAAATCTCCCAAGCAGATTCCAGTTATGGTTCCTGTTACGTTCACGGGAGGGAGGTTTGACCTTGTGATGGTTGAGAAGGGAGAGAAGGGCCGGAAGCAGAACCAGGCTGAAGAAGACAGCAAACAGGATTCCCACACTGGCTGCCAGGGCCATCTGCCGGGCCGGGATCATGGTGTGTGCCCACAGGGCTGAGATACCGGCGATGGTGGTAACTCCCGTTAACATGATCGGTTTCCACAGGGATCGTGTAATAGCAACCGACAGATCCTCCATTGTTTCCCCGTTTCCCTTCCTGCGTAACTCCTGGTACCGGGCAATCATGTGGATCCCGTAATCGTTGGCTACAGCGATAAGCAGAATGGGTACCAGCAATGTAATGATGTAAAATTTCCAGCCCAGAATTGGGATCAGTGAGATGCCCAGGAGGGCAGACATGATCACCACTAAAAATGGAAGCCATACTCCCCGCCACTCCCTGAAAACCATGTAGAGAAAAACGAGCATCAGGATCAGGGCAATGGGGATCAGGATCAGACCATCTCTTTTAATATCCTTATCGATGGCCTGGCGAAGGTAGGGGAGCCCTCCGAAATGCACCTTTTCCGCTCCAGGATTCTCATTGAGGATGGAGTGGATCTGTGCGAAAACGTCATCTTCAACGGCATCCCCTTCAAGGGTCAGCACCACCGCTGTAGCCGTGAAATCGTCCGACACCATCACTTTGTAAACCAGTTCGTTATCAAGGATAAGCTCTCTCAGCTCCTCTTTTTGCTGTTCATTCCTGGGTATGCGTATAATAGTTGGTTCTACATACATTGCGCCCTCTTCCCCATAGATATGATTGGATCCGAACACCGAGGAGGTGCGACGGATGCCTTCTGTACGGGAAAGCTCCTTTTCACACTTCTTCACCCTCTTTAAGGTCTCCTCGTTGAGCACATCTCCGGCCTCAAAAATGACCATTATCAGGTCCTGGTTTCCAAATACCTCCTCGATCCGGTCTGTGTTCACCATGGAGGTCATGTTCTTTGGAAAATAGTTCTTCAGTTCAGGATCAATTTCCAGCCTGGACAACAGCGTGGAGAATCCAATCGTTGCCACTACCGAAAAAGCAATGATCCACCAACGGTATTTAATAATTTTACTCTGCATCTTCTCTCTATTAAAAAGTAACTCGTACCGACATGTATCCGGAATTAAGAACCGGTCCCACCATGTCATACAATGAATTGTCAGGCCCATACATCCCCTGGTAGCCTGCTGATATTTTTAGTCCATCGGCGGGCATCCACGCAATACCCGGCCTGATGATCCATTCTGAGGTGGTCAGGTTATGGATCAATGGCAATGTGACCTCCACCTGGTTGTACCAAAGAAGTAATTTTCCTACCAGGAAGAGGGTATGGTAAAATTCTTCAATCTGGTAGTTATAGAGGCGGTTGAAGGCCCCGATCTGCTCCCTGATCAACTGGTCCATATCCCCGGCTTCAGAGATCAGTCCTTGCTGTGCCATCTGGTAAAACTGATCCTGGCTGGCTGAGAGGGAGGGCTCAGCCATTGGTTCAGTGAACTCCAGAATGTATTTCCCATGGTATCCGCCCAGCAGACTGAGATAGGTGCCCGTTCGTTCCATTTCGGCTGTATAGGTGAGTTCCGTAAAGGGGATGTACTCATGACCGGCGAAGTTCTCCCTGGAGTGCTGCCAGGCTCCTTCGGCCCTGAGAATCCACGATCCCGTGGGAAAGGAGATATCTGCACCCGCCATACGAATCTTGTAAGCTTTCTCATAAAGGTTGAGCTCAAGGGGCTCCATGGTGGCCATATCCGGTAAAAATGAATCGTAAGCGATTCCAGTCCACTGGCTGTATCCGTCGAACCAGTAAAGGGAGGCATCCAGGGCTGATGTGAAGAGATCATACCTGATGCCATAACTGCCTTCATCCAGTTCCAGACCCGGGTAATCGGGTTCCAGGAATTTCACGTATGCGGGCATGGGGACCGGATCAATTAGCAGGACACTGGGCTGATAAACGGGTTTCCAGCTTGCGGTCAGTTTCATGGAGCGCCCCAGATCCAGTCCTCCTCTGATGCCCCAGAATCCAAGCTTCATATCGTCCTCCTCTGGCGATCGGATCGTGGGGTCCTGGGGGGTGAGTTTATCAACGGGATTGAAAACTGTTCCCTTTCCCCAGGGGGTGATCATCTTACCAAACCTGAGGGAAAGGGGGCCCTTCCATACATCTATATATGCTTCACGGATTTCTGCCTGGGATAGCGGCTGTTTGAATTCACTACCGTACCTGAACCTTACATCAGCTTTGGCTGCAGCCCACTCACCTGCTTTTGCATCCAGGAGCAAGCCGACCTGTCCATAGGCACTCTGAAGGTAGTATTTATCATTTTCGGGGGAGTGTGCTGTGTAGCCCACAGACCGGATGAATCCTCCCATGGAGAGTTTGTTGCTAACTAATTTCTCCTGATTCCCGGGTAGGGAGGATTCAAACAGGCCTTGTGAAGTGACAGGAAGTGCAATCCAAGAGGAATACACTATTATCCAGAAAATAATTGTCACTCGCCTCATCTTCCTTTTTATTCAAAAGTAGATTGAGGAATTGCTAATATCGTCCGTTTATCGCGGTCTGGACCAATTCGTGGTGAAGAATAGGTTCAGACTTGTTGGATTGAACCAATGGGAGCAATATTTGCTACTTTTGTTTTCATGATCGAACTGATTCAATCACAACGCCATTACTTCCGGGAAGGCCATACCAAGTCATTGAAAGCCAGGAAGGAAACACTTCGAAAACTTTACCACTTGCTGTTTGATAATGAGCAGGTGTTGGCAGATGCGATCAATAAGGACTTCAAAAAGTCTTTTATGCTGACCATTGAGAATGAATTGAGTCTTCCTTATGGTGAAATTAACCATTTCCTGCGCAAGTTGAACCGTTGGGCAGCCCCCAGATACGCCCGGACCAACCTGGTAAACTTTCCGGCCGCGAGCCGTTACTTCCAGATACCCCTGGGAGTATGCCTGGTGATTGGCCCCTGGAACTATCCCTATATGCTTTCATTGATTCCGGCCATTTCGGCACTAGCCGCAGGGAATACGGTGATCCTCAAACCCAGTGAAATTACATCCAACTCATCCAGAGCCCTGGCTACACTCATCAATGAAAACTTTCCCAGAGAGCTGTTTTATGTGCAGGAAGGGGGAGTGAAGGAGACCACAGAACTGCTAAACCAGAAATTTGATAAGATCTTTTTTACCGGGAGTACAGAGGTGGGAAAGATTGTGATGAAGGCTGCGGCCGAGCACCTGACACCGGTTACCCTTGAATTGGGAGGTAAAAACCCGGTGATTGTCATGCCCGGATGCAATTTGAAACGAGCTGCAAAAAGGATTACATGGGGGAAATATCATAATAACGGAATGGCCTGTGTGTCGCCCGACCAGATATACGTGCATGAATCGATCAGACAGGAGTTTGTTCGGGAGGTGAAAAAGAATATTCCTGAAATTCTTGGAGATGATCCCCGGCAGAGCCCGGCCCTCCCAAGGATGGTTAGTGAGAAGCACTACAAGCGTGTAATGTCTCTCATTGACCCTGAAAAGGTGGTGACCGGGGGAGAGGGTGATCCTGATGACCTCTATATTGCACCGACGGTTATGGACAGTGTTCAGCCCGGGGATGCAGTAATGCAGGAGGAGATTTTCGGACCGGTAATGGCGCTCCTGAGCTATAGCAATCTTGCTACCCTTGTTGATACCCTGAAGCAGCAGCCCTCACCCCTGATGCTCTACATCTTTACGGGCGATGTCAGAGGGGCCAAGAAACTGATTCAGGAGATTCCTTCAGGAGGAGCCATGATCAACGATGTGATACTTCAGTTTATAAACCTTGACACACCCTTTGGAGGGGTGGGCGAATCAGGTATGGGCTCTTATCATGGCAAAGCAGGGTTTGATGCTTTCAGCCAGAAAAAAACAGTGATGCACAAGTATAACTGGTTTGAGATGTTTCTAAAATATCCCCCTTACCGCTCATTCAATCTCCGTATTTACAGGTCGGTGATCGGAAAGTCGTTCAGGAATCTTTGGAGGTAACGGAGTGCATGTATTCGCTGGGGGTCTGGCCGGTCTTTTGCTTGAAAATGGTGTTGAAACTGGACTTTGAGTTAAAACCGGCATCATAAGCAATAGCCAGGATGGTCAGATGTTTGAAAGCAGGGTCCTCCATCCGTTCTTTCACCTCTTCAATCCGGTATTCATTCACCAGTGTATAGAAATTTTTCCCCAGGTGTTTGTTGATAACCTCCGACAGGAAATGGCGGGGGATTTGGAGTTGATCGGACAGGTCAAAAATGGTCAATTCCCGGTCTTTGTATGGTTTTAATTCTCCCATATGATCCTCCAACTGCTTGATATATAGCGCTACATCCTTCTTTTTCAGACCGGAACGTGCATATTTCTTCTGCTCAAGCTCTTCTGAATTCACTTCATTATTGGGTTCGTGTTCTCTGACCACCTCTTCGAATATGCTGGGCTGCTGGAATCCGAAAATGGTGAAGAGGAAGGTAAGAATGGTAAGACCGAAAAAGGATATCTCATATGGATCGAAAGGCATGAATCCAACCATAATATCGACTCCTCCGAATATAAACATGAGAATGTACCCGGTATAAAAAGTGATGGATAGGCCCATCAGCCATTGAAGAGTAATCTTACCGGATGAGTAAGAGACCAGCTCCTTGAGCCGCTTCTGGTGTCGGTTGATCTCCACAAAAGTGGCCACTGAATAGGCCGTTATGGAGAGAAAAAAGGTTATGGCGTAAACGATCCTGAAGGAGATGAAGCGGTCGACAACAAGGAATCCATGGGTGCCGCTCATTACCGGCTCGTCAATAAACACCAGGGAGGCCACGAGGAAAATGATGAAGGGTGCAAAATGCCACAGGTATCGTAGATCGAATACGGGTTTCTCTGTGGTCATCCAGCGGGCATAGAGCAGAAGCAGGGGGCCATAGGTATAGGGAAGTACTTTTACGGTATAGAGGTTCAGTAAAGTTTCATTGATCAAAACGACGATCATCTCAATGCAGATCAGGAGTAACCAGGCTGCCAGAATCTGGTTGGCCATCATCCGTGGTTTCTTCAACGCAATCAGAATACCGGCAACAAGGGTTTGAGAAATCCCTATGTAGAGTATTGCTTCCACGCTTAAAAGTACAGATATTTTGTTTTGTATTCAACTAGTTTGTTATACTTTTGAGAGGACTAAAAAAATCCAAAGGGCAAACCTTATGAGTGTATTGTTAGATAAGAAATCCAAAGTTATTGTACAGGGATTCACAGGCAGTGAAGGAACCTTTCATGCTACCCAGATGCTGGAGTACGGAACCAATGTTGTAGGTGGTGTGACTCCTGGGAAAGGCGGACAGGAACACCTGGGGAAACCTGTATTTAATACGGTTCGTGAGGCCGTTGAGAAGGCAGGGGCTGACACATCTGTTATATTCGTTCCTCCTGCTTTCGCAGCTGATGCCATCATGGAAGCAGCCAATGCAGGGATCGGACTGGTGGTTTGTATTACTGAGGGTATACCCACAGCTGACATGATCAAAGTAAAGGAATTCATTGCCCATAAGGATACACGCCTGATTGGACCTAACTGTCCGGGAATCATTACTCCGGGGCAGGCCAAGGTGGGTATCATGCCAGGGTTCATCCACCGTGAGGGTGTGGTCGGGATCGTATCAAGGTCGGGGACACTCACCTATGAAGCAGTGGACCAGATCACCAAGACCGGATTGGGTCAGTCCACCTGCATAGGTATCGGCGGAGATCCCATTATTGGAACCACCACAAAAGATGCAGTTCAACTACTGATGGAGGATGAGCAGACAAAGGGCATTATCATGATCGGGGAGATTGGTGGAAGCATGGAGGCCGAGGCGGCTTACTGGATTAAGAAGAACGGAACCAAGCCGGTTGTTGGTTTTATTGCAGGGCAGACTGCGCCCAAGGGCCGCAGGATGGGTCATGCAGGGGCCATTATCGGAGGGAAGGCCGATACAGCTGAAGCAAAGATGCAGATCATGGAGGAGTGCGGGATCACTGTTGTGGTGTCACCTGCCGATATCGGCCAGAAGATGGCAGAACTGGTAGAAAAGGGGTGATGTCAGAAATTTTATATTTATTTGCATTGTCTAAAAACATTCTAAATAGAAACCTATGGACTTATTGAAAGGAAAAGTTGCAATTGTTACTGGTGCAGCCCGGGGAATTGGCCGGATGATAGCTCTTAAATTTGCAGAAGAAGGCGCTGATGTGGCATTTACCGATCTCTCAAAAGATGAGAATATGGAATCGCTTGAGAAAGAGCTTTCCAATATGGGAGTGAAAGGAAAGGGATACGTGAGTGATGCCAGTAATTATGAGCAGGCTCACCAGGTGGCAGACCAGGTTGTGGAGGATTTTGGAAAGATTGATGTGCTGGTAAATAATGCAGGAATTACTCGTGACACTCTGCTTATGCGAATGGACGAAGAGATGTGGGATCTGGTGATCAAGGTTAACCTGAAATCGGTCTTCAACTTTACCAAAGCGGTCCAGAAGTACATGCTTAAGGCCAGAACCGGATCCATTATCAATATGAGTTCTGTAGTAGGTGTAAACGGAAATGCCGGTCAGGCCAATTACTCTGCATCAAAGGCAGGAATACTGGGATTCACAAAATCGATAGCAAAAGAGCTGGGTTCGAGGAGTGTTCGTTGCAATGCCATAGCCCCGGGATTTATCATCACTGAAATGACCGGTAAACTGCCCGATAATGTGAAAGAGGAGTGGATCAAGTCCATCCCGCTGAAAAGGGGAGGCTTACCTGAAGATGTGGCAAATGTATCCATCTTCCTCGCTTCTGACCTCTCCTCCTATATGACAGGCCAGACCCTGCAGGTTTGTGGCGGAATGAGTGTTTAAGCTGCTTTGCAAACGTAAACAGGTAAGTGGGAAACAGAAATCATCTGATATTTTTTGGGCTGGCAATGCTCTTGTTGCATGGCTGCGCAAGTATCTATAGTGTGGTTGAATTTGAGGTTCTTGAACCGGCAACTGTTAGCCTTCCTGAGAATGTCCATCAGTTACTTATCCTGAACAGGGCTCCGATCACCGTTGATGCATTCGAACAAAAGGATGTGAAGGGAATTGAAGATCAACAATTGATGAGCCTTGATACCCTGATCGTGAGGAGCATCCAGAGAGGCTTACTGAAGGTGCTCAGGGAATCACCCATTGAAAGGTTTCACCACCCTAATTGGCTTAATGATAGAAGGCGGGACACTACCTCGTTGGAGGACCTGGTGCTGACCCGGCGGGAGGTAGAGAATATCTGTATGGAGAATGGGGGAGAGGCTATACTGAGCCTGGAATCCTATTCCATGGACTATGAGGAACATATCCAAACATTTTCAGGTTCCCATATCACATACTCAGAGTATTGTGAGATATCCAGCATCATCAAATGGAATATCTACCTGCCGGGAAGTCCACGACCATTTGACAGTTACACAATGGTGGACACCCTGTTCTTTACAGAAGTACAGGATGGCATCCTTATCAGGCGGTATCGCACCGCTCAGATGTTAACCGAGGCCTTTTATGAGAGCGGAAGAAAGTATGGAAGGTACCTGGTTCCGATATGGAACCGCACCACCCGAACCCTCTACAAGGGCAAAGATAAAACCTTGAGGGAGGCTTCAAAGCTGACTGACCATGGCGAGTGGGAAATGGCGTATGCTCAATGGAAGAGATTAGGTGAATCATTGGATAGTACTGTCGCGGCAAAAGCCCTGTACAATATGGCTGTGTACCATGAACTGGAGGATCATCTGGATCAAGCAAATGCACTGATCGAAGAGGCTCTCAGGCATGATACAATCGAAATGATCAGCTCTTATAAAGAGGAGATTGAAACAAGGATTATGAACAGGAGGGAGCTTTATAAACAAGTCAGATAAGTCAGTACTCAGTACTCAGTACACAGTACACAGTGCTCAGTGTGGATTTTAAAAAATTGGAGATGTATAATACAATATTTGTGGTAATGATCGGGGTGCTGGTGTTTGGGTACCTGCTTGAGCAGTGGCTGGACCAGTTGAACCTGAAACATACTCTTACGAAGCTTCCCGATGAGTTGAAGGGCATCTTTGATGATGATGAGTACCGGAAAAGTCAGTTGTACAAAAGGGATAATACCCGTTTCTCGCTGATAACAAGCACTTTGAGTCTATTGGTCATGGGATTGGTGTTTTTTCTTGGTGGTTTCGGATGGCTGGACCGCTGGCTCTCCGGATTCATATCCAACTACATCCTGTTTGTCCTGGCATTTTTTGGAATTCTCTCCCTGGCGGGTGATATCCTTACTACCCCTTTTGCACTCTACGGCACATTTGTAATCGAGGAGAGGTATGGCTTCAACCGGACCACCATAAAGACTTTCATCCTGGATAAGTTCAAGGGATGGCTGCTGGGTGGGATTATAGGTGGGGGATTGTTGGCACTGATTACCTGGATTTACATACTGACCGGACCGTGGTTCTGGATCATTGTACTGGGTGTGGTTACCCTGTTTTCGATTTTCATGAATATGTTCTATTCAAACCTGATTGTTCCCCTGTTCAATAAACAGACTCCGCTGGAGGAGGGTTCCCTGAGGACTAAAATCGAGGCATTTGCAGAGAAGGCTGACTTCAGGCTGGATAACATCTATATGATGGACGGATCGAAACGTTCCAGCAAGGCCAATGCCTATTTTAGCGGCCTTGGTCCGAAGAAGAGGATCGTCCTTTTTGATACCCTGGTAAACGATCTTAGTGAGGAGCAGATTGTCGCAGTCCTGGCTCATGAAGTGGGACACAATAAAAAAAAGCACATCACCACAGGGCTGATATTGTCAGTCATTCAGAGTGCCATTACCTTTTACCTCTTCTCTCTTTTTGTGGGTGTGGACAGTTTCTCTGTTGCGTTGGGGGGATCAGAGGCCTCCTTTCACCTGGGACTGATTGCTTTTGGTGTTCTATATTCCCCCATATCCACCCTGCTTGGCCTTGGTACTAACCTGGTTTCCAGGCATCATGAGTACCAGGCCGATCGTTTTGCCAGGGAAAACTACAATGGTGAGGATCTTATCTCTTCACTCAAGGTTCTCTCTAAAAGTACCCTGAGTAACCTCACACCGCATCCTGCCTACGTCTTTTTTCATTACTCGCATCCACCTTTGCTTCAGAGGATCAGGGCCTTGCGGGTATAATTCCTGACAAAACGCTATAGTTCAAGGGGAATGGAGTTATTACCATATCAGGATGGTAGTGCCCTGGCGTGCTTGCTGACCTTTTCTAAGTCAAATCCCTGCTGCCCGGCCTACCTATTCTTTACAAATTGGAATGAAATTTGCACCTTCTCTTATCATTGTCAGTTCTTAACATCAGCAAGAAAACCATGATGAACATTAGAATATCATTTTTTATTTTCCTTTGCACCTCCTTGTCATTTTTTTCAGCATTGGATTACGAGCGAAAAGGTTCAGTTGTTAAGGTACAACTCACCGATATAGATGGAAATATTACTGGTGATTTAACAGCTCATGCAAATTATGATTATAAAACTCTGAATTACAAATTTTTATAAAAAACTGAATCATTGGCATATGGGATTGATTAGTGACAATTCTCTAATCTCTATATGATAACGCTCAAAAATACGGCTTAATACCCCTTGTCAAGATGAATAGTAGGCTGTTGAGTACAAAGGATTATAATACTGGCAATTCAAGCACTCTGAAGAAAAGTCTTCTCATTATAATGGCTATTGTTTCGGTAAGTCTTTCGGCTCAAAACCAATATATGCCATTTTTTGGTGGATTTGAGTTGGGTGTTGGCTATAGCACTTTCGTTGATTTTAATATTGAAAGCAACGGTGTCATGTTAAAGGCAGTGCCATACCAATTGCCTTTTTTGCCATATCAGTTGGGATTTGTATCTGCAAAGTATGTGAATCCCACAGACTATTTTGAATTGGGAATCATGTTTTCAAAGCGTAGTGATTCTTTTGCAAAGAAGAGTACAGATGGTTGGTCTGTTCCGTATTTCAATTTGTATTGTATCGATTTCCCAATCAAGTATTACACGGATGTTAAGATTAAAAGTAGTAGACCCCTATATGTGTATGGAGGGATCATTCCATCATGGATCATCTTACCCGAATCGGGATATTCTTTTTCGAATGATATAGATATGTACCTCACAGACTGGTATCTATCAGTATGTTCGGGGATTTGCTATGATAAAGGGATGTTAAGGTGGAAATTGCATTTCAGCATGGCGGTTACTTCCATTACAAAAGGGATTTTCAGATCAGCTTTTGAATCCAGTACCGATTATGGAATGATGGTATATCCATTTGAAGCACTCATATGTTGTGCATTATTATTCAGGTAAATGTGTTTTATCAACATCGTGTTCTTGTAAAGTTAAGGATAGTGTTATGGTGCGAAATTTGGTACAAATTAGAAAGGACTTACAACAGTATTTGCCGTAAGTCCTTGATTATAAAGAGCGGGAAAGGAGGTTCGAACTCCCGACCCTCAGCTTGGGAAGCTGATGCTCTACCACTGAGCTACTCCCGCAACAGGCACAAATTTACATTTTATTTGTCTAATTTTGGAATCCTTTAAAAAAAAGGAAAATAAGGATGCGTAGTGCGCTAATAACCATAGGGGATGAGATACTGATCGGCCAGGTAGCCGATACCAATGCAGTATGGATTGCAAAGGAACTGAACAAGATCGGGGTGGCCGTCGGCGAAATGGTGACTGTCTCAGATGAGCCGGGGCAGATCAGGGAGATCCTGGATCGGTATCTGGGTAGCTATGACCTTTTGATCATGACAGGAGGACTGGGTCCTACGAAGGATGACCTGACCAAGCAGACACTGGCAGAGTATTTTGACAGCCCAATGATCACTGTGCAGAAGGTATATGAAAAAATCACAGCATATTTCAGGGAGCGGGGCCGTAATATGATTGAATCCAATTTGCTGCAGGCCGATGTGCCGGAAGCATGCCGGGTGTTGATGAATAACCATGGCACGGCTCCAGGCATGTGGTTTGAGAAGGAGGGAAGCATCCTTGTTTCGCTTCCTGGTGTGCCCTACGAGATGAAGGGTCTTATGGAGGATGAGGTTCTTCCGGAGATCAGGAAGCGAGTAAGTGTGCCTGAGGTGGTGCATAGAACCATTATGACACAGGGAGTCCCGGAATCTTATCTGGCAGCTTTGTTAAGAGACTGGGAGTCTAATCTTCCAAAATGCGTCAAGCTGGCCTATCTGCCACGTCCCGGGATTGTCAGGTTGCGCCTGACCGCTTCGGGAAAGTGTGCTGGTGATGCTGAACAATTACTCGGAGGACTGGTCGCAAAGTTATTGGAGATAATTCCACAGCATATTTTCGGATATGATGATATCAGCCTGGAGAAGGCCCTGGGTGATACCCTGAAGGATAAGGGCCTCACTGTGGCAACGGCCGAGAGTTGTACGGGGGGTAATATTGCCCGCCTGCTTACTACGGTTCCCGGAAGCTCGGGATATTTCTCCGGCTCTATTATTGCCTACCAGAATGAAGTAAAAACCTCGATTCTTCAAGTTGAAAAAGGAGTTATCAACACCCATGGGGCTGTGAGTCAACCGGTGGTTGAACAGATGGTAAAGGGAGTAATGGGAGTGCTGGGAAGCGAAACAGCCATTGCTGTATCAGGTGTTGCCGGGCCAGGTGGAGGGACTAAAGAAAAGGCTGTTGGAACAACCTGGATATCTGTTGCTTATAAGGATGAAGTATTTTCGAAAAAATATCTGTTTGGTGGCACTCGTGAGCGGATTATTGATCAGGCTTCTTACACAGCCATGCAGCTTTTACGCAGGTTGGTGCTTGATCAACTATAAGGGCGTGTTTTAGAGTGCTTTTTTACAGGAAAAGTTTGATTATTCCATAAAAAATCGCGTAATTTGCGCCTCGTTAGAAGAATTGATCTGAAATTTAAAGGAATAATGTCGAAATTTTGTCAGATAACAGGTAAGAAGATGATGGTGGGAAACAATGTATCTCACTCAAAGAGAAGGACCAAAAGAACCTTCCAGCCGAATCTCTTCGATAAGAAGTTTTATCTTGAAGAAGAGAAACGGTATGTGAGACTCCGCGTTTCTGCTCAGGCAATCCGCACCATCAATAAGAACGGACTGAAAGCAACACTGGATGATGCCGTTAAAAACGGATTTCTTAAATCTTATTAATTAAAGTAGGAAATGGCTAAAAAAGGTAAAGGAAACAGGGTACAGGTAATTCTCGAGTGCACCGAGCACAAAGAGAGCGGAATGCCTGGGACTTCTCGTTATATATCAACTAAGAACAGGAAGAATTCTCCCGATAGGCTTGAACTGAAAAAGTACAACGCTGTATTGAAAAAAGTAACACTACACCGCGAAATTAAATAAGGATCTGAATAATGGCTAAGAAAGTAGTTGCAAGTTTGCAGAGTGGAGAGGGAAGGAATTTTACCAAGTGTATTAAAATGGTACGTTCCCCTAAATCCGGAGCATATATGTTCGAAGAGGAAATGGTACACAATGATCATATCAAAGATTTCTTTGCTAACTAATCATTGTTCTCCCTATAAAACAAGAGCTTTCTTATTCTTAAGGAAGCTTTTTTTATATACACTAACTGAGCACTGAGTACTAAGCACTGAATTATGGGCCTTTTCACTTCAGATAAGAAAAAGAACCTTGACCGCGGTCTTGAAAAGACCAAGGAGAGTGTTTTTAAGAAGCTCTCCAGGGCGGTGGTTGGAAAATCCAGGGTTGATGATGAGGTACTCGACAACCTGGAGGAGGTGTTGATCACATCCGATGTGGGAGTTGAGACCACCCTCCGGATTATTGAGAGGATTGAAGGTCGTGCTTCAAAGGACAAGTTTCTAAATACCAGCGAATTAAATGCAATTCTCAAGGAGGAGATCGCATCCCTTCTGGAGGAGAACAATTCAGGGCTGGTCGCTGCTTTTGATGATCCGCTTCCAAAGAAGCCTTATGTAATTATGGTAGTAGGGGTGAACGGAGTTGGAAAAACTACCACCATAGGCAAATTGGCCCATCATTTCAAAAAAGCCGGTAAGAAAGTGGTTCTTGGTGCCGCTGACACATTCAGGGCTGCCGCAGTGGATCAGCTTGTGATCTGGGCCGAAAGGGTTGGTGTGGAAATAGTGAAGCAGGATATGGGATCGGACCCGGCTTCCGTTGCCTATGACACACTCTCGTCAGCTGTCTCCACAAATGCCGATGTTGTGATTATCGATACAGCAGGAAGACTGCACAACAAGGTCAACCTGATGAACGAGCTGAGTAAGATCAACAGGGTGATGCAAAAGGTGATTCCCGATGCACCTCATGAGATACTCCTTGTCCTGGATGGTTCCACCGGGCAGAATGCCTTTGAGCAGGCCAAGCAATTCACCCTGGCTACTGATGTAAACGCACTGGCACTTACCAAGTTGGACGGAACTGCAAAGGGTGGTGTTGTCCTGGGTATATCCGATCAGTTCCGGATCCCTGTCAAATATATCGGTATCGGTGAAAAGATGGATGATCTCCAGATATTTGACCGCGTCGAATTTGTAGACAGCCTGTTTAGTTAGGTAGTTAGGTAGTAAGGTAATTAGGTAGTTAACATGACTGTAAATATCATTACGCTGGGTTGCTCCAAAAACCTGGTGGATTCAGAACACTTACTTTCCCAGTTCAGGGCGGCCGGATATAAGGTCATTCATGATGAGCAGAATGCCTCAGCCGACCTGGTGATCATCAATACCTGCGGCTTCATTCTCGATGCCAAAGAGGAGTCGGTCGAGACAATCATGCACTATATCGGAGAGAAAAAGGAGGGGAACCTGGAAAAGCTTTTTGTTATGGGTTGTCTTTCCGAACGATACAAGGGTGACCTGAAGACTGAATTGCCCGAAGTGGATGGTTTCTTTGGTGTGTGGGAGATGGCCCGAATCCTGGAGGAGGCCGGAACCAGCCTTGACAGCAAACTCCTTACGGAAAGAATGATTACCACTCCTTCACACTATGCCTATCTGAAGGTATCAGAAGGATGTAATCGGACCTGTGCATTTTGCGCTATCCCCGGGATCCGGGGAAAACAGCAATCCATTTCCATAGATCAACTGGTGGCTGAAAGCAAGGGCCTTGTTCAGGGTGGGGTAAAGGAGTTAATTCTTATCGCCCAGGACCTGACCAACTATGGCTTTGATTTATACCAGCGCCGCGCTTTATCCGATCTGCTCAGAGAACTTGTAAAGATTGAAGGGCTTGAGTGGATCCGACTTCACTATGCTTATCCCACCGGATTCCCGAAAGATGTGATTGATTTGATGGCTTCCGAAGAGAAGATATGCAACTATATGGATATCCCCATCCAGCATGTCAATGACCAGGTTCTCTCGGATATGGGCAGGGGACATGACCGCAAAAAGCTGGAGCAGCTCCTGGACCGGTTCAGGAAGCAGATTCCTGATGTGGCGCTGAGAACTACTGTTCTGACAGGTTTTCCAGGTGAATCTGATGAGGCATTTAAAGAACTGATGGAGTATCTTACAGCATTCAGGTTCGACAGGCTGGGTGTATTCCCTTATTCCCATGAGGAGGATACTCCCGCGCATCTCAGGTTTAAAGATGATATCCCTGAGAAGGTGAAACACCAGAGGGCAGAGGCAGTCATGGAACTGCAGCAGGGCATCTCACTTAAACTTAACGAATCGAGGATTGGGAAATCGTTTAAGGTTCTGATTGACAGGGCAGATGAAGACTATTACATCGGGCGTACCCAGTATGATTCACCCGAAGTGGATAATGAAGTGCTGATTCCCAATGACAGGGAACTGGTTGTTGGGGATTTCTACCAGGTAAGGATTACTGATGCTGCCGAGTTTGACCTGTTCGGCAGCATCGAATAACTGTTTGTTATTCTTCCAAAGCCGGCGGTTCTTTAGGTTTGGCCTTATCACCGGATTTCGGTAGTGCCTTTTTGGCTTTTGGCAACACTCCCTTTTTCTTCTGGATGGCCACCGTAATCTCCTCCTTCTCCTTGTCGAAGTCTACAAGCATGGTATCACCTTCCACCAGGGAGGATTTAATGATGGTTTCGGCCATGGGATCTTCCAGGTATTTCTGGATGGCCCGTTTCAGTGGCCTGGCACCATACTGGATATCATATCCTTTTTCAAGGACATAATCTTTGGCCTCTTCCGAAAGCTTCACCTCGAAACCAAGGCTATTCACCCTGTTATACAGCCCCTTCAGTTCAATATCGATGATTTTATGAATATCATCCCTGGAGAGGGTATTGAACAGAACAACATCATCGATACGGTTCAGGAATTCGGGAGCAAATGCCCGCTTCAATGCTTTATGAATCACACCCTTGGCATGTTCGTTGGCGGCATCCTGCCTGGCACTGGTGGCAAAACCCACACCCTGTCCGAAATCTTTCAGCTCCCGCGTACCAATGTTTGAAGTCATGATCACAATTGTGTTCCTGAAATCCACCCTGCGGCCCAGACTGTCTGTCAACTGGCCCTCATCAAGAACCTGGAGAAGGATATTGAATACATCAGGATGTGCTTTTTCAATCTCATCAAGCAGTACCACTGCATAGGGTTTCCTGCGCACCTTTTCTGTCAACTGACCGCCTTCTTCATATCCCACGTAGCCCGGAGGCGCCCCCATGAGCCGTGATACGGAGAATTTTTCCATATACTCGCTCATATCAAGGCGGATCAGGTTGTCAATGGATTCAAAAAGATACTGGGCCAGCACTTTGGCCATTTGTGTTTTACCAACACCTGTGGGGCCAAGGAATACAAAGGTACCGATGGGCTTATTGGGATCTTTCAATCCGGCCCTGTTGCGCTGGATCGACTTAACTACTTTGCTGATCGCCTCCTCCTGTCCGATGACGCTTCCTCTAAGCTCATCTGCCATCTTCAGCAAACGGGCTCCCTCTGCCTGGGCAATTCTCTGAACCGGCACCCCGGTCATCATGGCAACAACTTCCGCTACCTTATCCTCATCAACCGTTTCACGGTTTTGTGAAAGCTCCTTCTCCCATCTCTTCTTTTCTGAATCAAGATGGTCGAGCAACTCTTTCTCCTTATCCCGATAGCTGGCTGCTTTTTCGAAATTCTGATTCTTAACTGCCTGTATTTTATCCTGCCTGGTTATTTCAATCTCCTTCTCCAGATCCACGATCTGGTCGGGAACCACGATGTTGGAGATGTGAACCCTTGATCCGGCCTCATCGAGAGCATCAATGGCTTTATCAGGCAAATGCCTGTCACTGATGTAGCGCTGGGTCAGCTTAACGCAAGCATCGATGGCATCTTCGGTATAAAATACATTGTGGTGATCCTCGTAGCGCTCCTTAATATTTTTAAGGATATCAATGGTCTCTTCCATGGAGGTGGGATCCACCATTACTTTCTGGAACCTTCTTTCCAGGGCGCCGTCTTTTTCAATGTGCTGCCTATACTCATCCAGGGTAGTGGCACCAATGCACTGGATCTCCCCCCTTGCAAGGGCCGGCTTCAGCATATTGGCAGCATCCAGTGAACCCGTGGCTCCACCTGCACCCACTATGGTGTGAATTTCATCTATAAACAGGATGATGGAAGGGTTTTTTGTAAGCTCATTAAGGATTGCCTTCATCCGCTCCTCAAACTGGCCCCTGTATTTGGTTCCGGCAACGATTGAAGCAAGGTCGAGGGTGACCACACGCTTATCAAAGAGCACCCTGCTTACCTTTCTCTGGATAATCCTCAGTGCGAGCCCTTCAGCAATGGCCGATTTGCCTACACCGGGTTCCCCGATCAGGATCGGATTATTTTTCTTTCTGCGGCTCAGGATCTGCGCCAGGCGTTCGATTTCGGTCTCTCTGCCCACGATAGGGTCCAGGCGGTCCTCCTCGGCTGCTTTGGTCAGGTCGATCCCGAAATTATCAAGTACCGGAGTTTCAGAACTTGACTTTGAGGAGGAACCCTGATTGCCTTTTCCACTGCTCTGGCCGCCACCGCCGCCACTATTACCAAAGGGGCTTCTGCCCTCATCATCCTCGTCACCGGGAAAATCTGCACGGCTTTCGGGCAGTGAGTCGGAAATCTCCTGCTTCACCTTGTTATATGTGATTCCGTTCTCGACCATGTATCTTGTGGCATAGTTATTATCGTCTTTCAGAATTGCCAGTAGAAGGTGGTTGGTATCAATGGTCTTCTCCTTCATGGATCGTGCCTCCAGATGGGTCAGCTTCAGGATTCGCTCTGCGCTCTTCAGTAAGGGGAGGCTGTCTGGGTCAGAAACCGATGAGGGCTGCTCGTTCTTTATACTTTTCTCAATGGACATCCTCAGGTCATAAAGCTCTACTCCAAGCACCACAAGCACGTCGACGGCGAGTCCCTCGCCATCCCTCAGGATCCCCAGGAAAAGGTGTTCCACACTGATGTGTGAATTCCCAAGCCTGACAGCCTCTTCCTTGCTGTATCCCAGTACATCTTTTATCCTTTGTGAAAACTGTGCATCCATCTGATCTTTCCCTTCTGTTATATGTAAAAACAAAGTAACTAATAAGGCATGAATATATCAATAAAACAATTATCTATTATAAACAGTTCAATGTTAATAAAAGGCCTTTAAAATCGAGGTTTTTAGGCCGGAATTGATTATTTTCGAATGTTATTTTTCTTGGCAAAAAGCTCAGATATAAGATATTGATAATTAACGACTTAGAATTAGATGGCGGAAGGTGAAAAAATACTGAGAATTAACATTGAGGAGGAAATGAAATCAGCCTACATCGATTACTCGATGTCGGTAATTGTTTCACGTGCGTTGCCCGATGTAAGAGATGGATTAAAACCAGTTCATCGGAGGGTGCTATTTGGCATGTCTGAACTGGGTGTATATTCCAACAGATCGTATAAGAAATCAGCAAGGATAGTAGGTGAGGTGCTGGGTAAGTATCACCCCCACGGAGATACATCTGTGTATGATGCGATGGTGCGGATGGCCCAGGAGTGGTCACTTCGTTACCCTCTGGTACAGGGACAGGGGAACTTCGGATCGGTGGACGGGGACAGCCCGGCTGCCATGAGGTATACCGAAGCCCGGCTCCAGAAAATTGCAGAGGAGTGCATGTCCGATCTGGAAAAGAACACTGTGGATTTCCAGCCCAATTTTGATGATACGCTGGAGGAGCCCCAGGTAATGCCTTCCCGGATTCCCACATTGCTGGTTAACGGTACTTCTGGTATCGCAGTGGGTATGGCTACCAATATGGCTCCCCATAACCTGACAGATAGTATTGATGCCATTGTTGCGTACATTGAAAACCAAGACATTGAAATCAGTGAACTTACAGAGATTCTGAGAGCTCCCGATTTTCCCACCGGAGGTATCATTTATGGATACAATGGAGTGAAAGAGGCCTATGAGACGGGGAGAGGAAGGATCGTTGTCCGGGCCAAAAGTGAGATCGAATTCACTGATACGGGCCGGGAGAAAATTATTGTAACTGAAATTCCTTATATGGTCAACAAGGCAGAACTGATTCGCAAGACTGCCGACCTGATTAATGATAAGAAGATCGAAGGGATCTCCTACATTAATGATGAATCGGACCGACAGGGAATGCGAATTGTGATCATCATCAAAAGGGATGCCAGTGCCCATGTGGTTCTGAATAACTTACTGAAGTATACCCAGTTACAGACCGCCTTCAATGTGAACAACATTGCATTGGTGAAAGGAAGGCCAAGGACGCTTAACCTGAAGCAGATCATTAAATATTTCGTGGAACACAGGCACGAGGTGGTTGTGAGAAGGACCCAGTATGACCTGGACCAGGCTGAAAAGCGTGCCCATATCCTTGAAGGCCTGTTAAAGGCACTTGATCACATCGATGAGGTAATTGCTTTAATCAGGGCTTCCAGTACGCCTGATGAGGCCCGTGACAGCCTTATGGAGAAGTTTGCTTTCTCTGAGCTACAGGCAAAAGCTATCCTGGAGATGCGTCTCCAGCGTCTTGTCGGACTTGAGCGTGATAAACTGCGTGCAGAATATGACGAACTGATGAAGATGATCGAGTACTATAGAAAAGTTCTTGCAGATGAAGGGCTCAGGATGGAGATCATCAAGGAGGAGTTACTGGAGATCAAGGAGAAATACGGGGATGAGCGCAGGACCGAAATTGTCCCTGACGTGGGTGAATTCGATCCTGAAGATTTCTATGCGGACGACGACATGGTTATTACTATTTCGAAGCTTGGTTACATTAAGCGGACACCGCTTAATGATTTCCGCACCCAGAACAGGGGAGGTGTAGGTGCAAAAGGAAGTACAACCAGGGATGAGGATTTCATGGTGAATATGTTTGTGGCGACCATGCACAACACCATTTTATTCTTTACTGAGAATGGCAAGTGTTTCTGGCTCAAGGTTTACCAGATCCCGGAAGGGGCAAGGGCCAGCAAAGGAAGAGCCATCCAGAATCTGATCAACATTGAGAAGGAGGACACGATCAAGACTTTTGTGAACGTGAAGAACCTGAAGGACGAGGAGTATATCAATAACAATTACCTGGTCCTGGCCACAACGAAAGGTGTGATAAAGAAAACAAGGTTGGAAGCATACTCGAGGCCAAGGCAGAACGGGATCAACGCCATTATTATAAGGGAAGGGGATATGCTGCTGGATGCAAGGCTCACAGACGGAGAGATGGACCTGATGCTTGCCGTGAAGTCTGGTAAAGCTATTCGATTCCCCGAAAATAAAGTAAGGGCTGTGGGAAGGACCGCCTCGGGTGTTAAAGGTGTTACTCTTGGTGGCCCCAAAGATGAAGTGGTAGGAATTGTCACCGCTAAAAAAGGTGAAAAAGATATCCTCGTTATCTCTGAAAATGGCTATGGAAAACGTTCCGATCTTGATGATTACCGGATTACCAACCGTGGAGGAAAGGGTGTGAAAACCATAAATGTTACAGAAAAAACCGGTGAATTAATTGCCATCAAAGCTGTCACGAATGATTATGATCTGATGATTATTACAGAGAATGGTATTGCCATCAGGCTTGCAGTAAGCGGCATGCGTGTAATGGGTCGTAATACCCAGGGAGTCAGACTGATAAATCTTAGAGATGGAGATCAGATTGCTGCCGCCACACAGGTGCCTGCAAATGAGGATAATGGGGAACAGGGAGAGCCGCCTGCTGAAGGTGCTTCTGAAAGTTCCACAGAAGGTGTTGTAGAAGAGTAAACTGTTCTGGCATCTTATTTGAAGGTTATAAGTAAAGTTTATATTTTTGCATTACATTAAATTCACAATCGAAATGAAAAAGTTATTTGTTACTCTACTGGTTGCCATGATGGCTATTCCGGTTATGCATGCTCAGGAAGCCACCACTGTGGTTCTGCTGAACTACAACTCGGTAAAGAAAAAGGCTGAGAAGAGCGACGCAGATATACAGGACTCAAAGAAAAATGTTAAAGCTGCCACCTGGTTGAAAAGGGGGGAGATTTACCAGGATATTTTTATGCTTGGCCTGGAACAGATTCAGGAGGGTACGCCTACCCAAACAATGATCCTGTTTTATAAGGAACCCCTTAAAATTGACTCTGTGACCAAGGATGGTGTAGTAAAGGAAAAGTACATTTATGAGCACATGAAATACTCCTTTACCAACGGTGTCCTTGAGGGGTGGGAGAGGTTGGACCCTATTCATGAAGATCCCTTGCGGGTGGCCATGGATGCCTATTTCAAAGCTTCTGAGTTTGACGAGAAAGGCAAATTGGGAATTAAGATCAAAGAGCACCTATCAGAAATCAAGGGTCAGTTGAAGAGACAGGGTGTAAACAGTTATTATAAAGGTAGTTATGACAAGGCGTTGTATTCTTTTGAGAACGTGCTTGAAGTAAATAACCAGGAAATTTTTGCTGGTGAGTTTGATACCATTATGGTACAATACGCAGGTATCATTTCCAGAGAGATTGCTTCCAAAACGAATGATAAAGAGCTCTACCTGAAAGCAATTGATTATTACAAGGAATTGACTGAGATAGGATTTGGCGGACCAAATACCCATCTGCAGATCAAGATGGACTATTTCGCCATTGGAGATACCCTCGCAGCACTTGAGGCTATCAAGGAAGCTTTTGTGGCATACCCTGATTCCACAAATATAATTGCCAATGTTGCAGACACATATATTCAGTTGAAGCAATTTGATGAAGGAATTGAATTCATGGATGCAGCAATTGAGCAAAACGGGGGTATTGCTGAATCATACTACTGGAGAGGACGTCTGCTTATTAACAAAGAGGAAGTTGAATTCATTGACAAGGCTATCGAATCATACAAGAAGGCAGGAGAACTTGATCCGTCTATTTATTACATCTGGTATGATATGGGGTATATTTATTACCTGCAGGGAGCTGATTTCTATGAAAGATCCAATACAGAGGAGCATGAAGGTACCAGGGAACAACTGCTTGAGCTGGGAAAAGAGAAGTATACAGAATCTATTCCCGCTTTGGAAAAGGCGTTTACATTGAACGAAGATAATGCCGATGTGAAATTTGAAACTCTTGATCTTCTGCAGAGAATCTATTATAAAGAGCAGATGATGGAGGAGTACGAAAGGGTTAAGGATTTAAAGGATACATTATAGTTTGAAGGGGAGGTAACATTTGATTATCTCCCTTTCTTTCTTTTAATTCTATTTAACATAATATTAATTCTAGTGCATTCAAAGCAAATCCCGTTCAGCTGCGCTGATTAACATAAAATCAGACATAGGGCATTTCCTGGGCCTATATCGGTACCGATTTTATGTTGAAAGGATTTGCGCCATTCTACCGGAGAACACCTTTGAATGATTCTCTTTGATGCCAGCATTGCACTAGAATGTGATATTATGTCTGCGCTGCACTTGCCTTCGCCTGGTCGCTCAGGTAAATAGACACACATGCCAACGAAAAACAGATACTTCCACACGACGATTGCCCTAGAATTAGTCATTATATTAAATAGCCGCTCCGGCCACCCTGACATTGCTGTTCAGCGGATTTTTGATTTGAAATATGCAAAATCCGCTTCAGGCGCAATGGCCATCCCCCCGTCTCCTCTTGGGTTTATCGTTAGCCAGCCCGCAAAGCTTTTCCTGTTCTACATTTCAAAAGAGTATTGGCAAATTCGCTGCGCTATGCTGTGCTCAGTATGCTATACACTTATCAACAAATTATTGTTCTCAATGCTTTCCTCTCTTCTTTAATTTTGGCATTTTGACAACAGCCACTTTCAGATCAGCTTCTCCACTCTTAGGCTTTTCCCCCTTTTTCTCCTGGAAAAGGATTTCATTTAATTCGTAAAAATTTTTCGCCTTAGCCAGTAAGTATCTCATATCAATATTCTCAGGATGTGAGCATAGTTTAAACTCCATCGCCGGAAGTTTTTGGGTTTGTCCATGATCTGAGAAATACCCAATAGTTCTCCTAGCAAAACTCCAAGGCTTATCTCTGCATAATGAGAAATTTGCCAAGCCCTCGTCCAGAAAATTATTTCGATGAGCAAAGGTTTGATACATGTATTGTAGAGTTCCTACTCTAGGTTTTATCCAAGTCTCTTCTATGACCCAAAATGCGAAATGAGAGCCATTCTCTTTAAAGGCGTTAGCTCTGATAAGAGTTCTATCAAAATCCTGCTCAATTGTATGGGTATAGTACCTTACTTTGCCTGATCTGCCAATGTAAAAACCAACCCAGGTTCCTTCCAACCAGGCTTTCCCAAAAACCAACTTCCTAAATAGTTGAAGTCTGACCAACAAATACTTACAAATGAACAGGAGCAACGAATAAGTCGAACCAGTAACAACAAGTGAAATAAAAGCTTTCAAAAATTGATTGGTTGAATCCTCCGAACCTTGCCCAAATTGTAGATCCAAGGTGAAAAACAATCAGAAAGAGAAAAATGTGGTTATGGAGATTATTGTTGCATGTAAGCGATAAAGTGGTGACATAAAAGCTTCTATTAAAGGTTTCTCGATCCCGTGAAACGGAATCATACTACATTGTCAAAGTGCTAATCATCCCGAATGCAACGAACCGAGAATCCATAATCACGCGTTTCACTGTACCGGTTGATCTCTCCATTCCAGTCTGAAATAGCCCGGAGCCATGCTCGGGTGGTGTATTTATCAGAGGAACTCCAATAGTTTCCAACGACGTGAAGGAAATAGAACCCTCCATTGGCGTATCGGAGCCCTGCAGGCAGACAGGTAAAGCCACTTTCGTTGGTAGTTTCGTTATCAGTATATGCCCAATGAATAGTACCTGATTCCTTCAGCTTGCCTCCTGCAATATTTCCTCTATATCCTGTATCATCAGCTTCGCTCTGGCTCATGCCTAAATACATTTCTAATCCTTTCCATTCGGCATCACTGGGAAGATGCCATCCGGAGGGACACACCCCCTGAACACCGCTGGGATTGGCATCACTTCCGGCTGTACCATTGACCGCAGCCGCCCAGGTATAAAGTCCACCGTATAGGTCTCTGTTTTCAGAGCTGTTATCGTACCAGCAATAGGCTTTATCATCATTTCCAAGAGCATCCCAATCTGATGTTCCTGTTACATGAGGAATGGCAGTTCCGTCAGAGTAGCGGGTAGATCGGAGGTTTTCGGCCATCCATACCTGCTCCCCGATTTGGATGGTTTTGTATTTATTTCCATCAATGTCAGATACTGAGCCGTAACTTAGGTCGGGATTGAACTGAATATCTGTGCCTGAGCTACTGATTCCCGTAACATTAAAATTATATGATTGCTCGTTGTTTTCCTCATTGGATTCATCCACTTCATTGTAGAAATCAGCAGTAGCTGCAAGTGTATAATCATTGGCCTCAGAAATGCTCGCAGATCGGATGATTGTGTTGCTTTCTCCAGACGCAAGAGCCGGAACCTCAAATTCAGGCGGATTGCTTTCTCCTCCAATGGCAAGAGCAAGTTCACAACTTCCAGACGCGACAAGGCCGGCATTCTTCACTGTAACCGATATCTCGAAAGATTCGTCCACCTGTGGTGATACAGGATCAATACTGATGCTTTGGACAATCAGGTCAGGTTTATCAACCGAGATGGCATTCACCTGTATATAATCCGTTTTAACCTCTGTATCGGAACCGAAATCGTTAATTGCCTTAAGACCTACCGTATAAGTTCCGACATTATTAAACACATGATTCACATTCTTTTCTGTTTTCAGCGGACTTCCATCCCCGAAATCCCAGACCCAGGAAATCGGGTCATTAGTGGAGTTGTCGAAAAAGGAAACAAGGTCTCCAACATTGACTGTAGTTTTTTCTGCAAAGAAGTCGGCTTCCGGACCCTCCCCTTGTTCTCCCAGGATGGTGATATCAATGCGGTCGCTGGACGAGCTTCCTTCGCTGTCTTTTGCTGTTGCAGTGATGGTATGAATTCCCGCTGAAAGTATAGGATTCTCAAGGTACTTACCATTTCCCATTAAACCGTCAATGCTGGAAGTCCAGCTTATACTATTGAATGCCAATTCCCCATCTTCCTTGTCTTCGGCATAACATTCAAAAAAAAGTTCCTCATCATCGCGCAGATATGTCCCGCCACCCTCTGGATTGGAAATCTCGATTACCGGTACACTATTTGGGGGGAAAGAACCTCCCAGGTCATCCAGAGTGAACAGAGTGCTTTCAAATTTGCTCCAGCCAAGGAAATTGTCTTGGACTATATGACCGGATCCAATTAAATCAATAATGAAATAGTACTTTTCTTCCGGATCCAAAAAGCTCAGATCAACTACTGGCAATTGTGAACTTTCTCCATCGAAACTGCAATTCCCAAGGAGTTCAAGGTCAAAATCATCTGAACGATCAAAAAAATCAATATCCGATACTTTCTTATCAGGCCCAAATCTCACATATTGGATTCCTATGGATTTTTCATTGTCTTTAGGAATCTTATTTGCATCAAATATTTGCCACATCTTTTTCTTCGATGGTAAATCATCGTATTCAAAATGATCGGGCCAGTTATGGTATGCCCCCCCTTTAATACTATAGCTGTAATCTGTATCATCAGCAGTCCACGCATAACACTTGTAGAGCTGTATACCCTGGATAAATTCATCCCTTACTATCACCTTTTTCCTGTAAAGTCGAATATTACAGCCAACAAGCTGTTGCACAGTAGAATAGCGGTCCAGGGCGATTATTTTTAGCAGGTAAGAACCCATTGGCATTCCTCTGGTGGCATTGAATTCGATACTCAGATAGTTTTGATCGTCTCTGTCTATTATCTCGTCAAGTATCCCCCATTTCCCGGTCTTCCTTATAAGGGAGAAATCTGTAAAATGCGAAATACTTGCAGTAGCGAGCAATGTCTCTGTATCAATCTGACATGGGATAGTATCTATGCCGCCGGAACTGACCGCCAGCAGGAAAAAACCATCGGAGTCCGGGTAGCCTGATACCATATCTTCTAGAATAGGGATGGTAATTTGCACCGGCTTTTCGAAGCTGAGCCCGTCAGGCTCACAACGCACAATGGCCGATGCCCTTAGCCCTCCAATGGTATCAACTGCTGTGAATTCCTCATCAAAAGGATTTAGGTTTTCGACCTTCACAGTGGTTGTAGCATTCAGTGCACCAGAGGGGATATCAAGCTTCACTCCCGACTCCAATTCAAGAACGGCACCTCCGGAAGAAACCTCCAGTTCCTTGGTCTCTTCCTTTAATACCTGTGGGGAATCGTCCGCATCAGGTTCATCACCCTTTTCGCAGCTGAATCCAAATAGTACTGCAATTGAAACTATCAAGAAAAACTTGGGAAAACTATTCATATCAGATGGGTTATGTGAATTGAAGATAGTTACCATCCCAGATATTTCATCTTAATTGGATCAAAAATTGCTGAACTGCAAGACATAATGTATAAAACCTATCATTTATTGGATAAACTGTTACAATTGAATTTCAAAATCAGAATTGTATTTCATATAATCTATCGGTATGTTAAAAATATTAAATTCTCATTTTGTCGAAAATTTGACTCTGACCTATTTTAACCCCGGACAATAGTTCCAATATTTTAAACTGTTCCACAACTGGCACACAATTGCTTGTATATGCAACACATCGAATAAAAAGTCTAAAGCGCTTTGGCCTTTCAAAAGTTGCTTTTAGAGTCCGATCACTAGGTGTCCTTTGAATTCGACCTCTTATTGCCAGGTACCCTCAAGTCATAAAACGTGTCCTTAAAGGTTGATTTAGTAAAGGCCAATTTTCAGCGTAAATGCAAAACACCCTTTTCTCGTTGCTTCACAACGTCAAAAAAGTGTATCCTTCAACCATCCTGAAAAGCCTTAGCCTCTCCCCTCTCGAAAATCACTGTCTATTCTGGGGAAATTGCAATAATGCAGTGCATGTGATTGATCTTCAAAGCAATCTTAACATAATGCAATACATTCTAGTGCAGCTGCGACTTTCTTGCACTGTTGCCTGGTTGTTGCTCTGACACTAGAATTTGACATTATAATAAATAGCCCCGCAGCCTGCGCACTAATCCCTTCACTGGCCTGCGCTCTACTTTAATTGTCTTCTGTGCAAATGCTTTTCTGGAAAAATATGTACTTTTAGTAAAACTACTGTTGTGCTTAATATTGAAAAGCAAATAGAATATTGGATTAATACTGCAAAAACCGATCTGGATACCGCTGAGTTATTAATCAGAGAATCAAGGAATATTCATGGTCTTTTCTTTTGCCATTTAGCAATTGAGAAAGCCCTTAAGGCACATGTGGTAAAAGACACAGGACAAATTCCTCCCAAAACACACAACCTGGTTTATCTGCTGGATCTTATCAATACTGAGATTGAAGATAGTTATGAGGATTTCCTTGGTATTCTGATGAAATATCAATTAGAAGGTCGATATCCCGACTATAATCCAGTGTTACCTACAAAAGAGAAAGTACTTGAGTATCTGAATAAAACAAAGGAGATGTTGACATGGATCGAAAGGAAACTTTGAGCAAAGTCTCGGAATATATAAGGATTTTGAACGAGTCAGGTTTATTGATTGATAAAGCCTTTCTCTTTGGAAGTGCGGCCAGGAATGATTGGAATGAAGGAAGTGATATCGATGTAATGCTGGTATCCAAGAGGTTTGATGACAGTTCTGATGACCTTGCTTATGGACTGATCTGGAAATTAACCCGCAAAGTTGATAGGCGGATTGAGCCTTTTGCTGTTGGCCTATCCCGATTCGACACTGATGAAGTTTCGCCACTACTTCAGATCGTAAAAAAAGAAGGGATTCCAATAGTATAATTTAAAACAGCTTTTACTTTACACCCTTTTTGCTTCACTCCATTCCGTAAAAAGAGTATTTCCACCAACCATCTGGAAAAGCAAAGCCTCTCCCCTCTCGAAATCGCTTGATTCTTTGGTCGAAAATTGCATGACTGGTGTGTAATGTGTTAAATACCAAAGCAATATCAACATAATGCAAGTACATTCTAGTGCA
>JAAEOI010000438.1 GCA_024244665.1 Bacteroidota bacterium
CATACCGGGTTAAAGGGACAGGAGTATGATTTCACTACCTGGAGGGAAGGGATGAAATATCCCGGGCCCACCCAGATCGGAATGGGTAAAAGATTGTTGCAAAAATATCCCTGGTCCCGGTTTGAACCTCACCCTGAATGGGTCGAAGCAGGCAGTTTTGCCGCCGGGATTCCGGGTGAGGTGCGGTTCATATACCTGCCACGGCGAAACATCTACAATTGGACCGGTCCGGAAGTGAAGGACCTCGACCCGGGTGTTGACTGGCATGTGTTCTATTTTGATCCGGCCACAGGCCGGATATTTGACCAGGGCACCATAAAGGCAAGTGCCAATGAAGGTGAGACTTCGCCAAAGCCGGTTAGTTTCAAAAAGAACGTTCCGTCACCACAGGATTGGGTACTGGTCTTTGAACGGATAGAGTAAGCGTAATGTATAAAAGTTCATAATGAAGCAGATAAAATTCATCGCCATTACAGCACTTGCTATTTTTCTTGCCTCATGTACAGTGGCTGAAAAGCAGGATCCTCCAAACATCCTCTTTATTCTGGTGGATGACATGGGTTGGCGCGATCTGGCATGTTACGGACACGAGATCCATGAAACCCCCAACATAGACAGACTGGCCAGCCTGGGGATGCGCTTCACTCAAGCCTATGCGGCATGTCCCATATGCGGCCCCTCGCGCGCCTCCATCATGAGCGGGAAATTTCCGGTGAGAACAGGCTTTGTGGATAATTTTATCGATCGCCCCTCACGTGTACAGCAATTCATGCACCTGGGGGAATTTACACTTGCCGAAGCCCTGAAAGAGGGGGGCTATCAAACCGGCTTCTTGGGGAAATGGCACCTGAGTGCAAGTGACTCGGTTCGTTTGCCTACCGATCAGGGCTTTGATGTGAATGTGGCAGGCGGTTGGTGGGGCCACCCACGCGAAGGTTTTTTTAGTCCCTATCACATGGCACACCTCAGCGACGGACCAAAGGGTGAATATCTGACCGACCGTCTGTCTACGGAGGCCATTGAGGTTTTGGACGGGTTTTCCAATAAGGAGAAACCCTGGATGCTGTATATGAGCTACTACACGGTACACGCTCCTTTTCACTCCAAGCCGGAAAAGACTGAAAAGTACCAGGAAAAAGCCTCTGAAGCCGGGGCGGAGATCAATGCCAGATATGCAGGAATGGTTGAATCCCTGGATGAAAATGTGGGACGAATCTTCAGGTGGCTGGACGAGAATGGATTACGTGAAAATACCATCATCGTTTTCACCTCCGATAATGGAGGTTTTCATCTGGCCACGCACAACCGTCCCCTGCGCGGCTATAAGGGTGAATTGTACGAGGGAGGAATCCGCGTGCCCTGCATCATTCAGTGGCCGGGTGTGACAGAAGCGGAGTCTGTTTGCAACAGCACGGTTCATGGTGCGGATTTTTACCCAACCCTTCTGGAGATGGCGCAGCTTCCCTTACGCCCAGGGCAACACCGTGACGGGGTAAGCCTGGTGCCCTTACTGAAAGGCAAAGAGGAATTAGAGCGAGGCCCCCTGGTGTGGCATTATCCGGTTTCACTACCACGGCATTTTTCCAAACCAGGGAGCGTGATCAGGCTTGGAGACTGGAAATTCAGCCAGTATTACGAAGACGGGCGCCAGGAGCTCTACAACCTGAAAAATGATATCGGGGAATCCGACAACCTTTATGGGCGCATGCCTGAAAAAGCAGCTGAAATGAAAGCCATGCTGGATGCCATTCTGGAAGAACACAATGCAACGATATCCTTACCTGATCCGGAAAAACAAAGGAAATGAAACAAACAGTATTACAGAATATGAAATCAATAAAGCAGTCACTGCTAGTCTTTTTATTTGCGTCTAGCCTGACAGCCTATGGTCAAGCCGCACCGAGCGCTCAACAATGGAAGGTATTTGAAACCTCTTTTGAATCTTCAAAAAGCTATAGCAATCCATTTATGGATGTGCAGGTGGATGTCCTTTTCGAAAAGGAGGATAAAGAATGGAAAATCCCTGCCTTCTGGGACGGGGAAAACACCTGGAAAGTGCGCTTTGCTCCCCCCGAAACCGGAAGCTATACCTATCGTGTTGTCTCTAACGATAAATCAAACAAGAGCCTGAAAGGGAAGAAGCAAAGCTTAAGCGTCACGCCATACAAGGGCGATAACAGCCTGTATACCCACGGAATGATAGGCATCAGCGAAAACGGACACCATTTTGCCCATGCCGACGGAACCCCGTTTCTCTGGCTGGGGGATACCTGGTGGAAGAATCTCTGCAAGCGGATGACCTGGGACGGTTTCCGGGAGCTGGCAGCCGACCGCAAGGAAAAAGGCTTTTCCGTAATACAGATTGTTGCCGGTCCCTACCCGGATGAAGGACCTTTTGAGGATATGTGGAAGAATGAAGGCGGATTCATGTATGAAACGCAGGATTTTACGGTATTGAATCCTGAGTACTGGAAGTATGCCGACCGGCGTCTTGAGCACCTGGTGGATATGGAACTGGTGCCTGCCATCGTAGGTGCCTGGGGAAGGGCCGATTGTGATGCCATGAAGCACGTTGGTGTGGAAGGCCTGAAACGGCACTGGCGTTTTCTTATAGCCCGTTACGGTGCTTACCCGGTGATCTGGATCCTTGCAGGCGAACTGCATAACGACAGCAAATGGGGTGTGGGGCCCTGGGGCGAAGTTGGCAGGTATGTTAGGGAGATAGATCCCTACCAGCATCCCATCTCGGCACATACCGGAGGTGGAAGGCGTGGGAATCCGGAAGATGACCTGATTGTCTCCTACGATATGGTGGGAGGAAGCCACATCCAGGAAGTAGCCCTCACCACGGCCATCAATAACTTTACAACAGCCTACAGCAAGGAACCTCCAATGCCGGTGCTGGTGGGAGAAACCTGCTATGAAGGGCATATGCAGACGGGATATCCCTACGTGCAGCGGCACATGTTCTGGCAGTACATGCTAAGCGGCGCGGCAGGACATACCTACGGTGCAGCAGGCATCTGGCATGCCAGTGTGGAAGGCGATGCAGGCTGTGCATCCAGTGCTTTTGGCGGCCGCAAGGTCTATGACTGGACCACCTGGCGCGAGGGAATGAACTATCCCGGAGCCATACAGGTGGGGCTTGGAAAGAGATTACTGGAAGAATATCCATGGGATAAGTTCGAACCCCATCCCGAATGGGCAGAAGAGGGCAGTTTTGCCGCCGGAATCCCGGGAGAATTGCGTTTCATTTATCAACCAAGAAGAACCATCTACAACTGGAAAGGAACAGTTGTAAGAGGAGTTGAAACTGATGTGAATTACACAGCCTGGTATTTTGATCCCGCCACCGGACGGCGTTTTGATGCGGGTGAGGTTAAAGTTTTCTCCAACAATTTGAACGAATTCCAGGGACATACCCGGCCGCTGCTTTATGAAGATGACTTCGACCGGGAAGCAGTGGGTTTTCAGCCCAAAGGAAATGTTGCCGACTGGAAAGATTATGGTACACCAACGAAACGAGAGAAAGGTGTTCTCGTCGGTGAAAAGGGTATGCTGACCATCCTTGAACCGCTTGAAAATAAAGATGTGGTGGTTAGTTGTGCCAGGGTCAGGAACGATGCTGAAGCCGGATTGGTCATGCGCTTCCAGGATGCCGATAATTACATTGTTGCACTATACACGCCAGGGTGGAAAAACAGGGTCTTTTTGCACGATCGGCAAAACGGGGAATATGGGCCTGCCATTGGAGCCATTGACCTGGGGGATATTGGTGAAGAATTCACCATGACTGCGGCAGTTTCGGGTGAATATGCAACAATCATTGTTTCAGACGGAACGCGCACCTGGCGAACACCACCGGTAAAAATAAATAATACTAAAAAAGGGAAAACAGGACTCTGGGTCAACCGGATTGGTGAAAAACAGGAGTTCGGAAAATTCGAAGTTTCAGTCATGGGAGCAGGGGATGCTGATGGCGCTACCGGCCTCTTCCTGGCACCGGATCTTCCCTCACCCCAGGACTGGGTGCTGGTGATGGAAAAAGAGAAAAACCTTCCGAACATCGTATTCATCCTGGCGGATGATATGGGTTACGGGGATCTCAGCTCCTATGGAGCCACAAAAATTCAAACCCCGAACATCGACCAGCTGGCAGAGGAGGGCATCATGTTCACGGATGGTCATTGCGGGGCCTCCACCTGCACCCCAACCCGATACGGATTGCTGACCGGACGAAATAACTGGCGTACCTGGCTGAAATACAGTGCACTCAGCACCAGCGCCCCCATGCTCATTGAGGAAGGACGAATGACCCTGGCTTCCATGCTACAAGAAGAGGGCTATACAACTTCCATTGTGGGCAA
>JAAEOI010000439.1 GCA_024244665.1 Bacteroidota bacterium
AGCACCGAGTTGTTCAGTATGGGATTTCTTGTAATAGAATTCTTATTCACATAATTACCAGATGTTGAAGGCCGAATCCCACTCATGATCGCAGCCCTTGAAGGACCGCAGGCCGGAGCTGCACAATGCGCATTGGTAAAAACCATTCCCTGAGAAGCCAGCTTGTCCATTTGAGGTGTTTTCGCCTGGGGGTTGCCCTTGAGCATACCCGTCCAGTCATTCAGATCATCAATCGCAATGAATAAGACATTCGGTTTCTTATCCACCTGACCGGAGGCCTTCAGGGTACTGTTGCTGCATTGAATGCACAGGAGTGCAAGTGTGGGAAATAGGAAAACTAACTGCTTCATGCTTTTCATTTTTTAGTCCGGAGATGAATGACTCTATTCCTGCCTTTTCCACTGGAAATTCTAAGTACTCCCCCCACATCCAGGCTTTCCCAGCTATAATCACGGGACTTGAGCTTTTTCCCATCAACTGTAATTTTCACAGGTTCTGAGACCAGCCTGAATACCTCTGAGCTCCGGGCATCAAAAGTGGCATAGGCGATGGATTCATCTGAATAGCTGATGTCTCCCACTACGGAGGAGGAACTCAGGAGGTGATTGCTGTTGTCCGGAGCCAGTTCCGGATGGGCAGCCATTGCCCGGAGGTAATGGCGGACATAATCCCCATAGCCGTCGGTGAGCCAGGCTCCATCTTGTGGATAGCAGTTCTGTCCATTGGATTTCACCATGTAGGTGGCCCAGCTCAGCTGCCTGATGGCCATGGCTTCATCACTCGTATTGCCGGTTTTCTCACCATACATCAAAACAATCGATGCGTAGCGGGAAGTATGGCTGTTTCCTGCGATCATATAGGCTGTTTGTTCGGCAATGGGAATGACATTATAGAGCTTCTTAAATTCCCCGGCCTTATATTCAACTCCATACCGGTTCTTTCTGTAAGCTTGGGTTTCTATGCTGAATTTTTCTTTGCAAAAGTTCAAAATATTCTTTGCATCCTCTTGCCAGTCAGGCCCCCAGGCTGAGCCTTGTTGGAGTATATACATAGCCAGGGTTACCGCATTGATGGAGGTTTCAGAATAGCCGATGATGTCTTCAAAGAAGGGGCCGTATTTGTGGTTCGGTAAAACCACATTTTTCAGGAACTCCTTGATGGTGGCTGCCTCATCGCTGTAGCTGCCTTCCCCCAAACGGGTCAGCTCTTCGAACAGTTTTATCGTGGATACCCAGTTGGAAGTGTAAGGAGCGACCACCTCCCCGGTTTGGGCGTTTACTTTAAAGGGCAGGGGCGCTTTCTCAGCATCTCCGGGTACGACCCTGGAAGCCAGCGTGGCGGCCATCTTCTTGGCGGCCTCCAGGTACCTGGTCTCCCCGGTCATTTCATAAAGCCTCACCAACTCGTAGGCAAAAGAACCCACTTTGTCGGGTTGGGTGACTCCCACCCCATCCCTGGTGTCCCCATTATAAATCAAGGGGATGTCGCCACCGGTTTTGGCTTCACCGGGTTCAATGCCGGCACTAATATTACAGGGATAGGTAATATTGGGCCAGCTGTAGTCTGCCGGGCTTAATCCCAGGTCAAGATAAGTATCCGCCATGTACTTCATGTCAGCAATGAGCTCTTTGTTGCCGGTATAGGCATAATAGAGACGCCAGGATGACATGGCCATGCCGATCTGGTCGCCACCCAATCCGCCCTCATCGGCACCCTTTTCCTGGTCAGGGGCGTTGGCTATCCTGAATTGAACGTAATATTTATACCCATTCGGCATGATCGGAAGATCGGCCCAATAGTTCCACACCAGGTCCAGTACATGATCATAGGAGCGTCCCAGATGGGCCGGATCATACCAGGGCAGAATGCCATGGGCATCGCTTTCCACCTCATGATAGCTCCAGCCATTCCATTTTATGTCCGGAGCATCATTTGTCTGCCCTGAACAAACATTTGTCTGGGCTAGAAGAAAAATAAGCGCTCCACCAACGAATATCAGCCTGGCACTCTGTAACATGATATTAAATTCCCAAACAATTTTCATTTCAAATTCTCTTTTAACTTTTTAGTGAGTCACTATTTACCTTCAGCTTTCCATTGTTTCATGAGATTGATATTACCCTGGAGCTCTTGTGCACGCAAGGTGTCTCCACGCCTTGTCATCCCATCGATATATATTTTCATGGCACTATCGTAGGCGGCTTCGGATTCAGGAAAGCGACCCTGATCGTCGCTCTCGATAATCCAGTTTTCCAGGATAGCGCGCATCTCTCTCAGCTTGCAGAGATGCTCAGGATGTTTTGCCAGATTGTGAACTTCCCAGCGGTCTTTGCTCAAATCATAAAGTTCTTCTTCGGGCCGTGACTGAGCCAGAATCAGTGATTGAACTTCATTGAGTTTGTCAGCGGCATGAAGTTCCCGCAGCCTCTTCATAAACGGCTTATGATCTTTGTATAAACAAGGTTGCAAGTAGGGACGTTTGGGATAATAGTTTCGGATATACTTATAGTTACCCTTGCGGACACAGCGAATCCTGTCTACCGTTTCATCACAACGATCCCTGGCACATACCACATACTCTCTGGGCTGCGCCTGAGGACCAAAC
>JAAEOI010000440.1 GCA_024244665.1 Bacteroidota bacterium
CCAATGTATCGGCAATGTCGTCGGCACTTTCAATGCCCAGCTCTTCAAGTTGTTCTCTTATGCTCTTCCTGAATTCTCGCAATTCATTTGATGAATGAAATGTTGTTTGATCCAAACTTTTACCAAGTAGTAAATTGTAATCATCCAATTTATCCTCTGGTAGCAGTCTGAAAAGCTTCTGCTGTTTTAGTATTGAATCTTTCAGGCTGTAAACATTGGATTCGTTTGAGGCTTTTATCGCTCCCAAAGGAGTGTTTACTTCATGGGCTATTCCTGCAATCAACTGCCCGAGGGATGCCATTTTTTCGGATTGTATCAGCTGGCTTTGCGATTCTTTCAGCTGTTTAAGGGCTGTTGCCAGCTCTTCTTTTTGTTCCTGTAGTATGATATTGGCTTTTCGTCTTTGTGATAAATTGCGCCACACCAGCAAAACAATCAGTACCATAAGAATAAATCCTGCAATAAAAGAGTTGCGGATTATAATTTGGCGTTTGGCTTCTTCTGTAATCAGGGCATCCTTTTTCTCCTGCTCTAGTTGTATGGTCTGTTTCTCTTTATCAAATTGATATTGCATCTCAACACCTGTGATATTCTGTATATTTTCTTCGTTTATCATTTTGTCACTCAACTCTTTATGAGCAACGTGATACTCATAGGCTTTTTTATATCTGCCAGTCGTATAATTGATTTCTGAAAGGACCCTGTTGCTGATTATCAGTAATTCCAATTGCCCACTATCATTAGCTAATTTGAGAGCCTTTAAGGCACAATCTTCAGCTTGACTATATTTACCAATTTTTAAATATACCTCTCCCAAAAAACAGAGTATCCTTGGTTGATGTGGTAAATCATCAATCTCCCGGTTTATAGCATATGCAGTTTCAAGATTTTCCAAAGCAGAATTGTAATCCTGCATATGTAAATATATATACCCGATGTTATAGTACAAATGTTGTTCTCTAAACTTATTATTGAAAAAAAAAGCAGAATTTAATGCGCTTATATTAATTTCAAGAGACTTCTCATAATCACCCATGTTGAAATAAGTACATGCCTTATTGACCAATATTCTCGCAACAGATAGCGAATCTCCGCTGATGTTAGCCACACGAAGGGCATTATCATAATATGTCAGAGCCAATGAATCATTCTTCAGTAAAATAAATACATCACCGATATGGCTGTTGACGTAATCAATCATCATTAAATTATTGATCTCTTCAACAATTTTCAAGCTTCTAAATAAGTGTTCCAGGGCTTTCGGAGAATTACCCAGGTAATAGTAAGCAGATCCGATTCCATATAAATTAATTGCTATTTTATATTTATCTCCGATTTCTTCAGCTTTTATAAGTGCTCTGTTGAAATAATCAATTGCAGAGAAATAATCGCCCCGATCTTTATATATAAGCCCAATATTGTATAGATTAACTGCTGTTTGTATTTCATATCCAATTTCTTCACAAATCTTTAGTGATTGATGATAATATTTCAATGCTAAAGAATCATTAAATTGATAATAGTGAGCTTCTCCAATAATACAAAATGAACAAGCTTCCCCTTTTCTGAAATCAAGCCTATCAATGAGTTTCAGGGCTTCCTCGGCATAGGTTATTGACCTGCTTCCATCAATTATCCGCAATTCCCGGGCAGTTTCATTTAATAATTTCACTCTTACTGTATCTGCCTGTGTATGCTGATCCAGCAAGTTTATCAAACTGTCAAGTTTCACATTTTGGGCATTTATGCCCGGTAATACTGAAGCGATTATCAGAATGCTGACAATTATTTGGGGTGTTTTCATATTTCTAAATTCAAAAAAACATGAGCAAAATTAGGATAGCGGTCAGGCTTGAATAGAACTTCTACCTCATGGTCAATTAATTATACAGGTAAAGTTATCGTAAATTCAGTTCCCTTTTCAGCTGTGCTTTCAAACTCAATTGTTCCATTATGCTTGTCAATGATTTTCTTTACAATATCTAAACCAAGCCCTGTGCCTTCACCAGCAGGTTTGGTGGTAAAGAATGGATCGAATATTCTATTTGCCACATCTTCCGGTATCCCTTTGGCGAGTGAGCTTGTTTGTGCGGATTTTTATATCCATTGAATAATTTGTATTTCTTCCGGTTCGTAATGTGAGATGAACGAGCTCCCGTGATCTCACCCATGGATACCTATGTGGCATTCGAGCTGAAACCGGACGTGGGAGATACGGACTTTCAAACCTGGCTTATCGCTTCAGACGGACAGGAAATCCCTGCCTATTTTGTGGATGTGGAATACATTGATTAGTTTTCATGCCCTTAACCAAAATTCAACACATGAAACCATCCAGGATACTGCTGACTTTACTGAGTGCCACGACACTCCTCTCATGTACCCAGAAGGAGATGACCCCTCCCAACATTCTTTTTATTTTTACCGACGACCATTGTGAGCAAGCCATCAGTGCCTATGGATCCGAGATTATCCATACGCCCTCCATGGACCGGATTGCCAATGAGGGGATGCGGTTCGATCGTTGTTATGTGACCAACTCAATCTGTGGTCCCAGCAGGGCGGTGATCCAGACCGGGATGTACTCCCACAGGAACGGCTTCCAGACCAACCGGGATATTTTTAACGGGGATCAGCAAACCTTTCCGAAACTTCTACAGGCAGCTGGCTACCAGACAGCGGTCATTGGCAAATGGCACCTGAAATCGACGCCCCAGGGGTATGATCATTTTGATGTGCTCAGGGGACAGGGCCCTTACACCAATCCACCCATGCTCACTATGGATGAGGCCGGTGAAGTTATTGAAGTGAAGCATCAGGGGTATACCACGGATATTATTACCGGGAAGGGGCTGGAATGGCTAGAGAAAGGACGGGAGCCGGGCAAACCATTTATGCTCATGTGTCAGCACAAAGCCCCTCACCGCAACTGGGTGCCCCATGAGAAATACCAGAACTGGCTGGATGAAGTGGATATACCTGAACCGGAAACTTTTTGGGATGATTATTCAGGAAGGACGCCTGCCGCTTCCAGGCAGCAGATGGAGGTGGGAAGGCACATGAGGGAAAAGGACCTGAAACTGAACATGGAGGGCAATTATGCTGAGAAGAACGCTGCTTTCAGGGAGGCCCTGCCCGACATGACCGATGAGGAGGTCATCAAATGGAACTACCAGCGTTATGTAAAGGATTACCTCCGCTGTGTGCGATCGGTGGATGACGGGATCGGACAGATCCTCGACTACCTGGATGAATCGGGATTGGCAGAGAATACGATTGTGATCTACTCATCCGACCAGGGTTGGTACCTGGGTGATCATGGATGGTTTGACAAACGGTGGATGTACGAAGAGTCCTTGAAAACACCCTTGCTGATCCGCTGGCCGGGTACCGTTACTCCCGGATCGGTCAACAAGGACATCGTATCCAACCTCGACTTTGCCGAGACCTTCCTGGAGATGGCCGGTGTGGAGGTGCCTGAAAATATGCAGGGTGCCAGCCTGGTCCCCATTCTGGAAGGAAGTACACCGGAGGATTGGAGGGAATCATTCTACTACCACTACTATGAATTTCCGGGCGCACATGCAGTGGCCAGGCATTATGGAGTCACCAATGGCCGCTACAAGTTGATTCATTTTTACGGACAAAGCCATGTAGAAGGGGAGAGCTATGATGATTGGGAGCTTTTTGACCTGGAGAAGGATCCCAACGAAATGCGATCGGTTTATGGCGACCCGGCATACCTGGATGTCCAGGCTGAGATGCATGCCGAACTTGATCGACTGCGGGAAGCATACCAGGTGCCGGAGGACAATCGTTAGAGAGATTAATGGCCTCATTCAGGTACCGGTTCATGGATTTCTTTCTCAGTGAGACAATCTGTTCAGTTTCACAGAAGATTCATTGCTCCGGCAGGAGGAGTATCACCAATCTGCTTGCATGGTATAGGGGAGGGGAGAGCTGTGAGAGCTATTCTATTCCCGGCTCCATCTCGAAAACCAGTCTTCCACCCTTCACGATATCCCTGAAGCTGATCCAGGGATTTGTCAACGTCTTCCCATTCAGTCTGACCGAGCGAATGAAGATATTCTCTTTGGACTGGTTCATGGTTTCGATCACGAACTCTTTTCCCGGATAATAGCTGTTATCCAGCTGGATGGTGATCCGGTCGAAGAGCGGCCCGGTAAGATCGACCCGAAGCTCGGGTGAGGTGCCCCCGTTCATTTCGAAGAAACCCAAAGCCGACATCACATACCAGGCACCCATCTGCCCTTCATCCTCATCGCCTTCCCAACCGTGGTATGGTGTACTCCCGTAGAACTGGTCCATGATGGCTCGGG
Source organism: Bacteroidota bacterium (assembly GCA_024244665.1). The sequence goes on from JAAEOI010000440.1 coordinate 4,341, forward strand.
TATATTTCTGTGTTAACCGGGGCTTTCCGGAATAATTGAATAAGTAAGCTGCCTGCATATTGGCCTGGTTACCGTGGTTGATATAGTATTCATGGACGGTTTTCCTGCTGCGATCAAAAGCATGGGCCGCGAAATTCTTCTTCTCCGACTTCCTGAATCCTTCCTCCAGCCGGGAATTGAACAGATCCACTCCCAGTAGGTCCACAAGTCCCGGAATATCGTGGGGCACATACCAGGAATATTGCCATGAATTGCCCTCCGAAAAGGAGTAACCTGAAAAAGGATTAAAATCACTCATCCAGGATCCCCTAGAATGCCTGGGAACCACATATTTTAATTCGGGATGGAACAGGTTTTTCCAGTTCCCGGAGCGTTGGATGTGATAGCTATAATCGGCTTCATTCCCGAAAGATTTTGCCAGCTGGGCGAAACAGAAATCGGTGAAGGCATAGTTCAGAGTACGGTCGGTACGGCTGATATCAAAAGGGACATAACCAAGTTCATCGTAAATATCCAGATGGTCCATGCCTGCAAGTCCCGATTTGGGTTGAATACCTCCCTGAACGCTGGTTGTGTGTTTAACCGCATCGTAAAACTTCAGTGTGTCATAGTTACGGATCCCTTTCATGTAAGCAGAAACCATCAGGGCCACTTCATGAGAGACTTCCATGACACCCGTATGTTCCAGTCCGGAAGGCCCGTTGTTGGTCCATCCGGTTTTATCATACAGTTCAATCTGGGTCCCTACCCAGTTGTTGACAAGATCCGGGGTGATCAGGGACCAGAGACCGTTCAGGTTCCAGTAAGAATTCCAGAAGGCATCTCCTCCATACATGATCCCGCCTTCAGGTAATTGCTGTATTCGTTCCATGGGATCACGGTAGCGTCCGTCCACATCCGACCAGGTTTGCTTCTGGCTGTAACACCGGTAGAGGTTGGTGTAAAATTTCTCCCTGTCCTCCCGGGTACCGCCTTCCACGCTTATCTTTCCCAGAAGGCGGTTCCACTGGTCCCGGGCACTTTGGGCGACCGCGTCAAAATCCCATCCAAAGGACCCCAGTTCCGATTCAAGGTTCCCCCGTGCCCCTTCCAAATCCACCAGAGACAATCCAATCTTCAGCAGAACCGGATCATCTCCCTGGGTGTCAAAATCGACCCAGGCTCCCAGATCCAGACTGTCCCTGATTTGTTCAATATTTGGTTCTGTTCCCCCCGAGGCCGACCATCCATGGAAGGATTTGATGGGTTTGTTGAAATTTATGACAAAATAGAGGGTATAGTCGCCATAATAGGTATGTGCCGTGGCAAAACCTTCAACGGTGGTGTCACCCATGCATGCCAGGGATCCATCCCGCAACTCAAAGGGATACTCAGCCGGAAAAGCCAGGTCGATCAAAATCCGGGATTCGGCCTTTGCCTCAAAGGTATACCTGTGAAAAGCACAGCGGGTGGTGGCTGTTAATTCGGCTCTTGCGCGTGCATCATAGAGATGGACCGAATAATAACCGGGCCAGCCCTTCTCTGTAGATTTTTCGATACGCGAATGGTAGGCAGCCCCTGCCCCCCGGTACGCCGCATCCACCGGGCTGTCTTTTACCGTCAGCTCCTGAGAAGCGGGCATAATGGATAAACCTGCCATTGTCCAGGCATGCAGATGGCTGAAGGACCTCACGCTGCTGATGGCATACTCATAGCCTCCCATCCAGACATCTCCCTGGTTGTCCGGACCGGGTTGAGCCATCCCAAAAGGAACACAGGCATAGGGTCCCAGCATCCATCTTGAATTTGAAGTCCCCGTGAACACATCCACATAATCGACAGGCTGGTTCTGGGCCAATACCGTGCTGGCCAGAAATAGTAAAATCAGACTATAAGGGGACCTCTTCATGTCTTGCTGTAAATACCAACTAGCAACTTCCTGCTTTTTCAGTCATCAGATCCTCAGGAAAATACGTTTTCTGTACAGGAAGAGCATAAGGGCCCACTGCAGGATCAGCACACCGATAGCCAGGAAGACTTCCCCCCAGGCTTCGCTGATGTGATGCTGTGTCCAACCGAGAAAGAAACGGCTGGCACGTCCAAAATCCAGGATCTTAACACCCAGGTAAATGGTGATTGAGTTCATTCCGAAAACAATAAAGAAAGGGGTCCATTTATTGATTCCCTTAACGTCGATCACAAAATAGAACAGGGACAGGAGCAGGGCACTCACTCCTCCTGTCATTAAGACAAAGGGTACGGTCCACATTTTCTTGATAATCGGATAAACCGGACTAAGCAGCAGGGCCAGCAGAATGGCAGTGGCCCCTCCAATGGCGATCCAGAGCGCTTTCCTCTGCATGCTGATCTTGAATGAACGTATCACATATCCGGCCAGGCCACCCATCAGGGTAACCCCGATTGCGGATATCATGCAAAGGACCCCTTCAGGATCGAAAACCTCATTGTGCAGGCGACCGGGAATGAGCATCTGGTCAAGCCATGCATTCATATTTGCTCCCTTTTCAAAACTACCCGCACCGTATCCCGGAGCCGGAATGAACAACTGCAGGATTGCCACGGTTGCCATGATACCGGTCAGCCAGAGTAATATCCTTCCTGGTTTCCGGGTATACAGGAATATCAGGGCTGCAAAGAAATAACCTACCCCGATCTGTCCCAATACACTGGCATAACGAAGATCTGTAAATCCCTTCCTTAAGGCACCGTTATAGATGATGCCCAGGAGAATCAGCGCAATAAACCGCCAGAGGATCTTCTTTAAGAGAACCTGGCTGGGAATGCCTTTCTCCAACTTGGAAGTGATGCCATAAGGGATAGCTGCTCCCGAGATGAACATAAAGAGTGGGAAGATCAGGTCGTAAAACCGGAACCCCTCCCAGCTCACATGATTCAACTGGTTTTCAATTGTATTAAGCCAATTCATGTCCGCGACCTCAGCCAATGCGATAATTACTCCACACCCGCCTACCAGCATGGCCATGTCAAATCCCCGCAGGGTGTCCAGAGATTTTAACCTCTCTCCGGTTGATGTTCTTGGTATCCGTTTACTTTGCTTCATACCCAAAGCTACAGAAAATAGGTCGACAGCCATGCTTAGCTGTGCGGGAAGATCAATTTTTACAGTGGTTCGATATGCGAATTATTTGATTGAATTACAGGTATAATGATTGTGAAGGTAGTGCCTTTATCTGCCCGGCTTTCAACTTCTATTGTGCCGTGATGTTCTTTTACGATGGTGTGAGCGGTGGACAAACCCAACCCCGTTCCTTTACCAACATCCTTTGTTGTAAAAAACGGTTCAAATATTCGATTTTGTATTTCTTCAGGAATACCTTTTCCTGTGTCTGAAATTGAAATCTGACAGGTATCAGCAACCAGTTGGGTTTGCACAGTAATCTTACCTCCATTTTTCGTAGCATCAATCGCATTATTTAGAATATTCAGAAAAACCTGATTCAACGCGCCCGGAAAACATTCCACTTCGAGATTGTTGCTGTATTGCTTTTCGATTTCTATGAGTTTGCCAAAGCGATTGTTCAAAATAGTAATTGTTGCATCAATATTTTCGTGCAGATTGACTTTTTTCAGGTCGCTTTCATCAAGACGAGTAAAAGCCCTGAGACTCTTTACAATTTCAGCAACCTTTTCCCCACCTATTTTGATGTTATTCAAAAGTATTTCGGTTTCTGGGGCAATTTCTACAAATCCAACCTCTTCTTTCAGTTGGGCAATTTCAAATAATTTTTCTTCTACGTTTTCTTGGCTGATTTCGGCATACAAATTCAAAATATTTTGATAGTCTCTAATGTCGTTTTTTAAGGCGTTACCACTCGTAGTCATATAATTTATCGGATTGTTTATTTCGTGGGCTATTCCTGCCGTGAGCTGCCCGATGCCTGCCATTTTTTCAGTTTGTACCAGTTGGCTTTGAGTTTGTTTCAGAAATTCAAGTGTTGAGTGCAACTCGTCCTTTTGTTGGCTAATTTCTTCGGTACGCTTACTAACCTCTTGCTCAAGTTCACGATTTACTTTTGTTTGTAGCTCTTGATTTTCTCTAAATTGAATAATTAAACCGTTTTGTGCTTTTTGTTTTTGTTGCTCATTTACTTTGTATTTGTAACTTAAACCAGCTGAAAAAATGAAGACTTCCCCCACAATACCTACCTGAAAGTAAATTATTAACTTATCAGAATCGCCACCCAGAAATGTTCCTATAATTGCAATTGCAATCCACAAAACCAGAAATAAAGTGCCAAGTGCAAATATTTTTGAAATCCTATTTTCGATTTTGAGTATTATAACAACATAAACTAACAGCATGATTGCATTGAGAAAAACAAACTGCATTCCTACAAGTCCAAAACTTTCGATATATATAAATTGAAATATAAATACAAGTACTGTTATGATTGCATCAATTATAATGATGATTTTAAGTGATTTATCTATTCGTGGATGTTTATTTCGAGAATCAATAAATTCTCTCAGAAGTAAGAAGTATGAAGTGAAGGCAACAAATACAGTAATCCCAAAATATGAACTAACTCCCGGATTTTCCGGAAAAATGAAATCCTGAAGATATTGAAACGCATGTAGCATTAGAACTGCAAAACTGAATACGTAAATTATATAGTATAAATAGGCTTTTTCTCTGGTAGAGATAAAATGGAAAAGATTATAAAAGAGCATTAACCAGAGTAAACCTTGAAATACCCCTTGTACCAGATTGTCAATTGTTGTTTGTTTGATGAAACTTTTAGAGTCAGAAATTGAAATTGCATTGATCTCCCGGGTATCGAATAAATACCGGAATTTTACATAAAAACTCTTTACTTCCTTGGATTGTAATGTGAAAATGACGGTTTCACGAATTCCTGAATTCATTTGTTTTTCGGAAGCGGGAATTAAGGTTCCTGCCCTAAGTTGTTCTAAGCCGCCACTTTTGTCAATAATATAAATATCTAAAAATGGAATATCTCGAAATTCCAGTGCCCACTCTCCGTCATTATCTGAAATATTTTTAACTTGAAATTTAAGCCAATAGTTAGTATTCCTTTTAAACTTGACCTTGAATTCAGGAGAATTTATATTCTTATCAAGAAACCTGGCACTTATTTCTTCATAAGTCAGACTATTAGTTGAATCCTTATAAACCTCGATGTACTCAATTTCAATTCTTTCCTGCTTTGTTTTAATTGACAATACATATTGATTAGCTTCGTTTAACTTGCGAGCCTGGTTTTGAGAGTATATATTTAATAAAGTGAATGTTAGTAACGTAAATAGTAAGATCCTTTTCATTTAAATTGATATTAAAAAGGCTCCTTAAAGAATGGCAAACTCAGTTAAATTAAATGTCCATTTACTTTTGGTTTGTTGAC
>JAAEOI010000441.1 GCA_024244665.1 Bacteroidota bacterium
CCAGTCTTCAGGTTTTTTAGGGCGAATAGCAGGATGTTCTTTACCCACGATCACATTGGGTTCATGAAAGGTTGAATCAATGGCTTCCCTGTATACGATCATATTTTCGCCGTGTTCCTGCCATTCTCTCTCATAGCGGTAAAACTCGAGCCTTCCGGACTTTGTGTGAAAGGGTTTTCCTTCCTGAGTCTGTTCCCAACTGGAGGTGTGGGGATATGTTCTGCAATTCACTAATGCCGGTTTGCCCTTTTTGGCGTCCTCTTCCAGTTTTTCGATCTTATACCCGACCAGGTTTGCCGATTCATCAATGATGCGCTGCAAATACACATCCATTCTGTCTTCATGAAAGAACTTCCAATGTTCATCATAGCGTTTATCATTCATGATTTTGCCCAAACCGCCGGCAATGCCTGCAAGGACCGCAACATTGGATTTTGTATCAAATATCCTGGGCAGAGGAGTTCTTGGATAGACCTGAACAAAGGGGTTGGTGCAGGATGCCGTAAAGTCGGGCTGTTTAAACTCCGCAGGGGCGTCCACCCCCCAAACAATATCAGAGTATTCACAGGAGGCCGTCCACCAATAATCAGCGACGGTTATCATCTCAAATTTGGGCAGGGTATTGGCTACTACATCGTAATGCCCCTTTGCGTTGCCTATTATGGAGTTGGAATTGGTAAGGAGCATGGCTTTGGATGGGGTAGGCGTATGCGTCTGGCCTGTAAAAAGATGTCCCCCGACCCTTAACGGCCGGTCGCCATAATTATAATAATGGGCCGACTCATATTTTGAGTACTTTTTCTTTTTTATGGTTTTCGTCGGATCCAATTCTATATCAAAGGGATCCTCAGCTATATATGTCCACATTCCTCCAATCACGGCAGCTCTGTAATTGCCGGCATAACTCCCCACATTGCCGCCGAAATGGCCAAGGTTTCGGGTCAAAGTGGCCAGAAACATTATGGCCCTGTCTTTCAGATCATTATTAAAATACTGATTGGACCCCATACCGCAGGCAAAAAGCGTATGTTCCTTATTGTCCGCGCTTTGTCTTGCAAGAGATATGATCGCCTCTTTTGGGGCCCAGGTCACCTTGGACGCCTGTTCCGGGGTAAAATTCTCATCCATATACTCTTTCATGAGATCAAATACCGGTCGGACCTTAATCTTTTCATTGTCCAGAGTCGTTACCTCATATTGCCCTTCAAGCGCGGGGTCGGGGGTGAAGTTATCTCCAAAGTCATCTCTGGTCACGACTGCAGTTCCATTTGTTTTGGAATCCCAAACAACATAATCTCTCCATTCATTTGCAAGATGTTCAGGAATGAGTTGATCCCCTTGCTCCCTTGTGGGTGGAACTTTGGTATTCTTTTTGATTACTTTAGCATCTCGTGTCGGATCCTTTTTTTTGTATCCTGAAATCACCTCTTCAGGACGCAAGAATTGCCGATTATCCATTCTCACAAGAAACGGAAGATCGGTATTCCGCTTAATATAATTCTCATCGTACAGGTTCTCTTTAATGATCACTTGTGACACGCTAAGAGCCAGGGCAGGATCGGTTCCCGGCCTTATGACGATGATCTCATCCGATCGACAGGCCGTGGATGGGTATTCTACGGTAATTGCCACAACCTTTGTACCCTTAAGCCTTGCTTCGGTTAACCAGTGAGCATCCGGCATTTTGGTAGAAATCCAGTTCATTCCCCATGCCAGAACAAGCTTGGCCCTCTCGGCGGAAAAGAGATCAAACTCGTTTGTCTGTGCGCCCGTGACCATGGGATGTCCCGGCGGAAGGTCCGTGTGCCAGGAGTAGCTGTCCCACCCCCGGGCTCCCAGTACATTTTCCCGCGGAACCCCCCTTATGCTTTCGTCCATCAGCGCGAGCATATTGGCGAATCTGTAATACCCGAAGATCCTTACGGCCCCTAAAAAAGCCATGCCGCCTCTGAATTTAAGTGTTTGAGTCCCCGACTTGTGCATCGCCTCTACCATGGCCGGGTCGTACCCCTGCGTGAGCAGGTATTCACTGCCTTTGTCCCCCGAATAGGTGGCAGCAATGTTATGAAGGGCCTTGGCGGCCAAATCAAATGCCTCATCCCAGGGGAGTTTAAGCCACTTGTCCTCACCACGTTTAAAATATTTCTCAGGAGGCCCGGCCGTATCCGGGTCTCTTGGGAGTCCTGCCTCCACCCACTCTTTGAAACCCTTTCTGACCATGGCGCCCTTTACTCGACGGTCCCCATAAATCCTCCTGACAAGACCTGATCCCTTATTGCAGATTCGCGGATCCCAGCGAGAAGATGCCTTGTTGCCATATAAATCGGTTGCTTC
>JAAEOI010000442.1 GCA_024244665.1 Bacteroidota bacterium
AAGTTCAAGATCCAGATCCGTAATAAGGGGACCGTGTTCACAATGTTGAAAGCCTATTGAGATAAACACAAGATCTGCAGGGATAATTTTTTCTGAACTGGGAATTTCAGTATAGGTACCGCGAGAACCATCCGCAGGTCTTGTCCAATCGAGTTCAGTCACTTTGAGTCCGGTCAGCACTCCATCATTTCCAATAAATTCCTTTGTCTGATATTTCCAGAATCGTTCACATCCCTCTTCCTGTGAGGAGCTGGTCTTTAACGTTTTAGGCCACTCAGGCCACGGATTACAAGGAGGTCTATCCTTTGGAGGAACATCCTGATAATAGATATGTGTTACACTGGCAGCTCCCTGACGAATACTGGTACCGATACAATCAGACCCTGTATCACCTCCTCCGATGACAATAACATTCTTTCCATTGGCGGTGATCACCTCATTTTCCGGGATGGTACCACCTGCATTCCTTCTGTTTTGCTGCGTTAAAAAAGGCATTGCGAAATGGACACCGATTAAGTCCCTGCCGGGTATTTTCAGATTTTTGGGGATTTGTGCGCCAACACATATGACGAC
>JAAEOI010000443.1 GCA_024244665.1 Bacteroidota bacterium
ATCCGTCATGCCCGAGTGCTGTTATCGGGCATCCAGGAAGTTCGCTACTATCTGGATCGAAGTCTACGCTTATCTCCCGATTACTACCTCGGGGATGACTTCAATGAGAAGGTTTAAGCTATACGGAGAGCCTCCTACGACTTCCCCAGCAGCATCTTCTCCAGCATTGGACCAACCTTTTTCCAGTCAACACAGGGACGTTGAAACCCTTTAGGGTGTATCAGGGGGCAACCAATTGCAGCATCATCTACATACACATGACCGTACGCTTTAGGGCTTGAGGTCCACTCATCCTGATCCGGATTTCGATTAACACCATACAGGTGCACCCCGTTACTCAGGTGCACCCCGTTACTCTGAAGGTAATCGACAGCCTCCTGTAACAGTGGTCCCTGTGTCTCGCTATCACAACGCATGGTAAAAAGAATTATCCTCGCACCATAGATCTGCAACCGCCTCAGCCACTTGATGGCATTTGGGGCTGGCTCACCGATGGAGGGATAGTTATGATCCGCTACAGTTCCATCAAAATCTACACATATATACACATTGTACTCCTGCTCTATTAATCATGGAAATCATTTGCGAACTTACCATACAGTAATAAGCAATCTTTGCAACATGGCAAAAAGA
>JAAEOI010000444.1 GCA_024244665.1 Bacteroidota bacterium
AACAGGCTCAGCCTCCGGATTGGGATAATCTTTGTAAGCAGTGGGATCCGCGGGTTTGTCATTTTCCCTGACAATCCAGGCCCGGGCATCATTCTCCACCCCATTTTCGATCCCGTGCAGGTAGTGGGTAAACCACCGGTTCATCATGCTCATGGGTGGCGGACCACCGTGGCCATTCTGGTGATAATAGATCTGGGCGGGGATGCCTTTTTCTTTGGCGGCTTTGTAAATCCGGTAACTATGTTCCGGCATTACATTCCAATCATTGAAACCATGTGACATCAATAAGGCAGCTTTCATTGGACCCACATCGTTCAGATAGTCCCTTCCTTCCCAAAATTCATTCAAATCGCCGGTGTAGCGATCCATTCCTTCCTTCATCTCCTTGTCCCGTACCGTGGCATTATTATAAGCTCTTTTGGACTCATCTCCACTGTGGATGAAGTCGTAGATAACATCAATGTCCTCGCCCAGGTAACCTCCTGGTGATCTTACCAGGCCGTTGGACCGGTAATAGTGGTAGTAGGAAGTATTGGGTGCGACGGGGATAATGGCCTCCAGGCCTTCCACACCAGTGGTAGCTGCTGCCACGGGTATGGTTCCGTTGTAAGAGGTTCCTGTCATTCCAACCTTTCCGGTACACCAGAAAGCTGTTACAGGCTCATTTCCATCGCGGGTGGAAAATCCTTTGCCTCTTCCACAAAGCCAGTCGATTACTGCCTTGGGAGCCAGAGTTTCGTTATCGCCTCCTGCAGTGGGAGCACCATCGGATAATCCGGTTCCCGGGGAGGATGAGTGTACCACAATATACCCCCTGGGTACCCAGGTTTTGATCTGGGAGTTGGAAATTACCGGGCGCTCTCCCCTGCGGGTGACTTCCGGGTGAAAACGATCAGCGGCCATCTCTCCCAACTCGTGTTTCACATCCCAGAACATTCCATCCGGGAATCCTCCTGTTCCAGCATAGTAGGGACTGGATTCGTAAACCACTGGCAATTTCAGGCCTTCGGTGTCAGTCTGTTCGGGGCGGGTGACCGCCACATGCATACGATCTGGTTCCCCATCGCCGTCGGTATCAAACTCTGTCTCCACCCAAAGATCATGCCTGATCCAGTCATCCCGGTTCTCAAATTCAGGGACAATCTGGGCCTCTCCATTTTCGAAAACAGGAACAGCCTTATTACCTGACTGAGCCATGGAGGGAAGGAGAATTGCAAAGGATAGTAAGAATAGGATGGGAAATCTGAAATACGTTTTCATGGTTGACAATTTGAAGATTCGGATTTGAAAGGGGTAAATATATCCAAAAAGAGATGATTCCCCCAATGACTTAATTTGCTTCAGGGATGGCTGCACTCTGATTCGTATTGTTGCTGGCAGTATTTTGAACCCCCGAAATCATTCCATGATATGGCAAATCAATACATGCAGCAACAACAGGCTCAGTAGGAGATATGCCGCAGGGGAAATGAAGAAAGGCGCAAACAACTCGTTAATAGCTGAATACGCCTTTACTTCTGTGGGATGTACTGGAATCGAACCAGTGACCTCGTGCCTGTCAAGCACGCGCTCTAAACCAACTGAGCTAACACCCCATGGTCCCCCTTAAGGGGAGGCAAAGATAATAAATCAATGCAATTGAACCTTGGCTGAGACAGGATATATATTATTATCTTCGCAATTTGAATGTAGAGTTAATGA